>JAIPGO010000091.1 GCA_021736135.1 Candidatus Cloacimonadota bacterium | reverse complement strand
AAATATATGATCTACTGAATATCACTGTTAAAACAGATCGAAAAATAACTAAAAATACTATTCAAAAGTAGTGCCCAAATTGAAAATCCGATCATTATATACCAATAACTTAGCTACGTTTTGTCGAAAGATGGGTTAAGCAATTAATTTTCGTTGTTAATTATCCATGCTTTCCGTGAAGTCCGTGGTTAATATGAATTGTGTTTTTCGTCAGCTTTGCTGATAGTTTTTATTTACTTAAAGGGGAACTCAATCTCTTTTATTTATATTCGTAGTATGGTAATAAATATCAGCAGAGCTGATGTGAAGATCATTCCACGCAGAGCGTTGGAATGATTAGCTCAAATTCTGATGAAAAGGTCGGGTTCATTCCCCAAGCTCATTGACTCGCTTTGGTGAACGTCCACTTACTTCAAATTAACGTGGTTAATTTACTCCTTATAAATGAGGCGACCATTGCGGAGGGATCAGTCTTCATTGCATTACGTCCTGACAAGCCATCCGCAAGGTCTTGCTTCACTAATTATCCATTCTTTATAATCAGGGCAAGGATGCCCTGGGTACGAGAAGAATATCAAACTGGAAAGTTTGATCTACATCATTAATTATTCTTAGAGTCCTAAGCTTTTTGCTATTCCTTCTCCATAGGCTTTGTCTGCTTTTTGGAAATGACTGATCATTTTCTTCTGAATATCCGGGGGAACATTCTTCAGGGAACCGGCAATATTTGCGATCAATTCTTTCTGCTGCTTTCTGGTCATTAATCTGAAAAGATTGCCTGGCTGGATGTAATCATCGTCAACACCGCGTTTTTGTTCCCAGCGGTCAGCATCTCCCGAAATTTTCAGAGGCGGTTCTTTATAAGCCGGTTCTTCCTGGGGTCCTCCAAAACTGTTTGGTTCATAGTTAGGGAGTTTTCCGCCATTATCGTCAAATCTCATAAAACCATCTCTCTGGTAGGAATTATTAACCTTTGTGCCGCGTGGTGCATTAACGGGCAAGCGCTCAAAATTACTGCCTAACCGGTAGCGATGGGCATCTGTATAAGAGAAAATGCGAGCCTGCAGCATTTTGTCCGGAGAAAATGAAATTCCGGGAACCACATTGGATGGTGAAAAGGCTGCCTGTTCTATCTCGGCAAAGTAATTTTCCTGGTTTTTGTTCAATTCCAGGATACCGACTTCCATAAGCGGATAGTCACCATGGGGCCAGACTTTCGTGAGGTCAAAAGGATTCCAGCGGAATTTTTCAGCTTCCAGTTCCGGCATGATCTGGATGTATAGCGTCCATCTGGGATATTCGCCTTTTTCAATGGCATTAAAGAGCTGGCGTGTGTGATAATCGGGATCTTCACCGGCGATTCTGGCTGCATCAGCAGGTGACATACACTTTATGCCCTGCTGGGTTTTAAAGTGGAATTTCACCCAGAATCTATCGTCCTGAGCATTGATGAAACTGAAAGTGTGACAGCCATAGCCATTCATAAAGGGAATGCCGGCAGGAATGCCGCGTTCGGAGAATAATACCGTAACCTGGTGCAGAGCTTCCGGCACCTGTGACCAGAAATCCCACTGGGCTACATCAGATTTGCAGTTCGTCTGGGGATCGCGCTTCTGGGTATGAATGAAATCAGGAAATTTGATGGCATCACGGATAAAAAATACGGGCGTGTTATTGCCTACCAGATCCCAGTTTCCTTCTTCAGTATAAAACTTCAGGGCAAAACCGCGCACATCACGCACAGTATCGGCAGAGCCCTTTTCACCTGCTACCGTGGAAAAACGGCCGATCATCTCAGTCTTCTTACCAACTTTGGAAAATATCTTTGCTTTAGTATATCTGGTTATATCATGCGTAACGGTGAAAGTTCCATAAGCGCCGGCGGCTTTGGCGTGCACGACTCGTTCAGGTATGCGTTCCCGGTTGAAATGAGCAAGTTTTTCCAGCAGATAATGATCCTGCAATAATACGGGACCCCGTTCCCCGGCAGTTAATGACGTTTGATTATCAGGAACGGGAATACCTGCCGCTGTAGTTAAAATGTTTTTCTTCTTTTTCATAATTTAACCTCCGGTGGATTTCATTTTTTATGTTTTTTCTTCAGATTTCTCGGCTGAAGCTGATCCTGGGGATTCGTTTTTAATACTTTTGATATGAGAAATAAAGAAGAGACAGATACTGATAAGCAGAGGCATAATGAAAAAGATCATATCTATCAGGAAAAAATGTTTGAAATAGATAGCAAGCAGGATAATGAAAATGAGCGTAAGAGAGCTGAACACTATTCCGGCTATCAGGGGGTGCTTCCAGGTGAGGATCAATATCAGCAGGATCAGGATTACGGGGATGTTGTGTATGAGCAGCCCCAGCAGTTTATGAGCGATAGACTCAGGTCCCTGAAGAACGTCGATAGAGAACAGGGCGGCAAAGAGCGAAACCAGAATGATCAGAACGCGCGGTATCCAGATATACCAGGGGAATTTCATATTTACCTCCACAAGTAAAAACTTATAATTTAATTTAGGGAGATAGTTTTCAGCGTCAAGTAATATATCAAATAGTAGGATTAAACCTGCGTGTGTACTCGTTACTTTTAGACAGACACACAGGACTGCTCCTTGCGCATCGTTCGGGGAGTGGTCAGGATTTCAGATAATTTGCGGAGTTTAGCCGGCAGGAAATTAATTAACAATTGACATAAGAGGCAGGGGATTACATCTTTAGTAAAGAGGTAAAAGTGGAAATCATTGAAACACACATTGTGCCTGAAGGTATAAAAGAAATCAGGTTAACGGATTATCTGCTAAGAGGAGGGATTGACCTTTTTGGGGCAGAACCATCCCGGAATTATGTTAAAAAAGTCATCAAAAATGGTGATGTCCTGGTCAATGGCAAAAGGGCTGAGACGGCAACCTGGATCGAGTCCGGCCAAAAGATTGAATTACTGTCATCAGCACAGAAACCAGTTAAGATATATCCTTTGAAGTTTGATGTGATCTATGAGGATGATCATCTGGCAGTTATCAATAAGCCGGCAGGATTACCAGTAAGCGGAAACCGTTTTCGGACAATTGAGAATGCTTTACTCAACAATATTTCACTTTCCCTGGCAGATGATGCACTTATGCAGCCCCGCGCCGTTCATCGTCTTGATGCACTTACTGCCGGATTATTGATCATTGCAAAAACCCGCAGTGTCAGAATTAAGCTGGGTGAGAAGTTTGCCAGCAGGGAAGTATCTAAGACATACCGGGCTATAGTAATTGGAGAAACCCCTGAGAAAGGCACGATCAGCACTCCAGTAAATGATCAGGCGGCAGTCACTGAATATGTCACTATAAAACGGGTGCCTTCACTTAAATGCCAATGGCTGTCATTGCTGGAACTGAAACCACAAACCGGCAGAACGCACCAGTTGAGGATTCACCTGGCGGAGAGGGGATTTCCGATCCTGGGAGATAAACTTTATGGTAATGAAGATACACTATTTAAAAGTAAGGGACTGTTTTTAGCGTCAACAGGTTTGACATTCAATCACCCCATAACCGGGATGCTGATAGGGCTGCAAATAGAAGAACCGGGCAAATTTCACCTTCATCTGGAACGGGAAGAACGACGTTATGGCAAATTTAAGGATCTGAGTTTGAGAAAATTTTAATTCTTACCGGGCGAATGATGATTCGCCCCAAATGCCTGCTGCTCAAAATGAGGTAGCTATTTCAGCAGCAGCATTTTTATGGAGCGATCATAGATTCCGTTCACTTTCATGTTACAGAAATATATGCCTGAGGAAACAGAAACCTGATGATCGTCCTTTCCATCCCATAAGGTTTGATGTTTTCCGGTGGGGAAAAAGGCATCTATTAAGGTTCTGATTTTCCGTCCTTTCAGGTTATAGATATCCAGGTTCACCTCTGCCCCATCTGCCAGTTCAAAACTAAGCCAGGTCACCGGATTGAAAGGATTGGGATAATTCTGAAACAAGGAATTCCGATTAACCGCAATATCTTCAGATACCGCACTATTCCAGTTAATGCAGGCAGTATTAGATGGTTCACTTTCATTTTCCTGCTCATATAATGCCGTTACATAGTAACAATATTCAGCACCTGGCTCCAGAGTATCAAGATATGACAGAGCAGCAGTAGAGGCGATATTTTCAAATTCACCACCATCTATATTCTTATAAATAAGAAAGTTCTGAAATTCTCGATCTGCCGGAAGTACATGTTCCCAGGAAAGAGAAGCTATATTCTCATTCAGAACTACCTGCAGGTTTTGAGGTACCTGAATGAAACTTAAGTAAAAAAAAACAGTAGTATATTGATCTTCGGTTATCTCTTCATCAAAGAGAGTAATGGTCTCATAATCCGTCAGGGAAGCAGTTACATCATAAGAACCCAGAGGCAGCCTGACGGTGAAAAATCCACCATTATCAGGATGAAATGTCCTGTGAGCAACATTTATGATAATATCTTCCGGATCAGCAGCAGGTAAAGTGGTTGCGGAGACGAATAAAAATCCCCCGGGCAAAAATATCCTTTCCCAGGTATCAGCGAGATAATACGTTACCAGAAGCGAATGATCGGCGGGATCATACGTGGGATATACCATGTGGCTGCCTGGATAGTAAAGTTCGGGTGGTTGCAAAAATTCTGCATCCACCCGGTAAATTCCCGGCAGATAATATCCTCCGATGTAATATTCACCGGTGCTGGCTCTCACAATTCCATCCGGACTGTTTAAATCTGTCGTGAGTAGATCGGTGACCGTGGAATCAGAAAGACTTATAGCATGAATAATGGAAGTACCGGGAGAATCATCAATAACCACGATCCGGTCGTTATCTCTTTCCAGGAAGATACCGTTGGGACGGTTTAAACCGTTATCCTGGGCAAAAATCCAATATGACTGGTCGCTGAGCCGGAATTTATAGATCGTATGCAAAGCCGGACAGGAGATAAAAAGATGCCCTAAGGAATCTGAAGCAACGCTGGAAAGGTAATCAGCAGGAGAGCCGGGGAGATAAAAATCCATAACCTGTTCTGCCGTATCAAGATTATAGGCTATTATACGGCGGGGATTGCCAACGCCATAGATAATATTTCCCACAATATCCATACCGTCCACGAATCCGGCATCTGCTGCAAAATAGCTCTGAGCTCCCTCAGAATCGATGGCAACTAAGGAACTGTCTCCATAATTGGAAACCAGCAGCCGGCTATGGTCATAGTCTATTACGATTTTCTGAGGATTATCTAACAGATCCTGAGCTTGAACAAAAAGTGATCCTAATAAGAGGATAATAATGAAAGAGGTTTTACAATCAACTATTATTGAGCAATCGAATACAAGAGAATATTTCATCAACATCTTACCTCCACTATCTGCTTAATTAATTTAACCCTGATCTAACCAGACGAAAGCCCAGAAAGCCGTTAGATGTGTGCGGATAGCTGCTGTATCGGGCAGAACAGCGAATAAACAAGGCATCATCATTCCAGTCACCACCCCGCGAAACATGATATGCCCCGGCAGCGGGGCCAGTGGGATCAATTTCCGGACTGCTGCCATAATACGCCGGATCAAACCAGTCCCAGCAAAGCTCATAGGCATTACCGCTCATATCATAAATTCCCAGCTGGTTGGGTAATTTCTCACCGCCGGGGTGCAGGACAGCAGCATTATAACTGAACCAGGCATAATCTGCCAGATCAATCCATTCATGGCAGCCGCTATAGCGGAATTCATCGATCCAGTTCATACCGCCGCGGCAGGCATATTCCCATTCAGCTTCCGAAGGCAGGCGGTAGCCATCGGCATTTAAGTTCCATTCGACAATACCGCTTTCTATGATGTAACAGGGTTCTATGTTATATATTTCACTTAACCAGTTAGCATATTCGCAAGCGCCAAACCAGGTTATGGCAATTACCGGACATTCTAGAGAAGATACCTGACTATTACTGTTGAATACAAAACCGTCAAGATCATAAGCTATTGCACAATGTGGATCAGTCAAATCAATCAGCTCGTTGCCATTATAGATACCCTCCGGGGCAACCTGCCGTAAATTGAGAAAACGGATGAACTTTTCGTGAGTTATTTCAAAAGGATCCATATAAAAATCTGATACCGTAACGCAGTGTACCGGTAATTCATCAGCCCAGCCTTCATTATAATGATCACCCATCAGGAAAAAACCGCCTTCAACAAATATCAGGCTTTCCGGCTCGATGATTGTTATATCTTCAATTTCATTTAGAGCAATGATCTCATCGCCGTTTATCGTATGCAGATTAAGTGAAGCTGAATATAAACTTGAAAAGAGGCAAAACAGAGTTATGAACATGAATGCAGTTCTCACTTTCAATCTCCTTATTTGAGCAGCAGCAGTCTGCTGGTTACCTGAATTCCATGAACGTCAATGCGGCAGAAATAAACACCGCTGGCAACATCAATACCATTTTCATCCTTACCTTTCCAGATCAACTGGTGATCTCCTGAAAGCAGATCTTTTCTGATGAGCGTTTTGACTCGTTCTCCCCTGAGGTTGAATATTTCGAGTGTAGTCATCCCGGATTGACGCAGTTCAAAACTGATCTTTGTTTCCGGATTGAAGGGATTAGGAGATATTTCCGTGATAATAACGGGGATTCGACTTTCAATTTCAAATTCTTTAAGATCAGAGGTTGCTTCCCCGAATGAAATATATGCTATCTGATCAGTTTCTAATGTATAAAGTGAACCATCTGTTTTATTAATTAATATTGAAGGTGAACCGTTTTCCAGGAATTCCAGGTTCACAACAACTGCCAGGGCGATTTCATCAGTTACTCCATCAATTTTGTGTATCATGATCGCTTCTTCGGAGACATCAGAGAAAGTCAAATCGATAATATCCTCAACTTCATAATGCAGATAGCTCCCATCACTTTTGAGGATTACCAGCGTTTCACCCGTAAGCAGCACTGATATATAAACCAGAACCAGGATCAAAACCGCTTTCATTTAACCTCCCTTTTAAAACCCTGTAGAAAATATTCCACCGCCGTAAGATAGTCAGCTTGAGTAAAATCGCAACAAAGAAGGAATAGCTTGGCAACATGCTGAATTGTAACCATATAATATCTGATTGCTATATCAAATCTCAAATCTTCCCGCAGAGTTTTATCTTTCACTCCTAACTCAAAGATATCTTTTACCAGACTGATGGAAAGCTCATTGGTTGACATTAGGATGTGAAGGGTTTTATCATTCAGCTTCTCTTTTTTCGCTATAACCTGAAGGGCAGTATCATATAAAGGCAAATATTCCGGTTTTTCTTTATAGCATTCGTAAACGTTAATAGAATAGGCTGTTAACTTATCATAACCAGTCGTTTTATTACTCACGGCATCAACATATGATTGATGAGATTCATTAATGGCCTGCAAAAATACCCGAATCAGTATTTCCTCTTTACTCTGAAAATAACTATAGAGTGTTTTCTTGGAAAATTCTGACTCTTTTCCCAGGTCATCCATTGTTGCTGCAACAAATCCATTCTTAAGAAACAACTTTCTGGCAGCAGTCAGAATCTCAGTTTCTCTGGTTTCCCTTTCTCTTTCTTTGCGCGAAAGCTTTATTTCCTGAATCATATCACCTCTTGGTAAACTTAGTAAACTCACAGTTACCTTTAAGGAAAATAATCACAATTTTGTCAAATGAAATCTTTTATAAAATTCTTCATAGGAAGGATTATTTAACATCAGGCCTCCTTTTCAATAACGTATACTTACTATATCGATAATGCTGCACAGGTTTACGTTTTTTTAACAGAAAGGCTCAAGTAGTCTATTTATAAAGCATTAAAATAATTGTCCCCGGTCTTTATCTCTTCTTTTCCCGATGGGGAATATTTTATTAGTAGAAAAAGATTAACAATACCTTCCCTCCCCAGCATCCGGCTTCTCCGGAAGCTGGGGAGGGAAGGTGGTGGGTAGAGAAAATATTATTCTACAAATAAATAAGTCCTACGGACTAAATAATTTTTCCTAAACTATTTCAGTCATTGAGTTATCTTATTTTCAGAAATTTATTTCTGCTGCTTTACTTTAATAGTTTGGCATGCTGGAATTTCATCTTATTATATATAACAGTTATTAAAGGAATGAAAAAGAGAGAATAATTGATTAATTTGAAAAATATACTTGTAATTATCTTATTAATAGGTATGTTCTGCTCATTGCAGGCCCAGGATAATTATGTTTTAAAGCGAATAAAGTTTGAGGGGAACAGCACCATATCTGCTTCAAGTTTGAAGAAGAATCTCTCCCTGCATGCCCGGAATCTGGGTGATATACTGATATTCTGGAATGAATCGCCACAGTTCAATGAGCTATATCTGGAAGACGATATTAATCAGATCATCGTGCAATATCAGAAAGGGGGATTTCTTGATGTGGAAGTAAGTTCCAGGCTGGAAACTAATCAAGACAAAGAAGAGGTAATCCTGATTTTCCAGATAAAAGAAAATACTCCGGTATTGATCAAGGAAATACTCTATGAGATCAACACAGCTCGCATTGAAGATAAAGCAGTAATTCAAGAGCAGTTAGATAAAGCGTCAGAGGGCTTTTATGCTAAAACCGGCAGGCGTTTTATTGACTCGAACATCAAAAATACAATCAGCCAGATCAATAAGATATTGCTGGAAAACGGATTTCCTGATCCGTTAACTGAATTTGATGTTCAATTAACTGAGCAGAATACCCGGGCAAAGGTCATATATACCATAAATGCAGGTGATTACTGCGATTTTGGTGAGATACGGGTAAAAGGTAACGCCAAGCTGGCAGATAAAGTAATCCTAAAACAGGTATCTTTTGCCGAAAATGAGATGTTCAGTCAGTCTCAAACGCAAAAGACGCAGCAGCAGATCCAGAATTTAGGCATGTTCCAGTACGTTACCATTAAAACTATGCTCAATGAAGTAGCAGATAATAAGATCCCTGTTGAAATACTGGTGAAGGAACTGCCATACTGGTCGGTGAAAACAGGTATCGGTTACGGTCTGGAAGATCGATTCCGGGTAACTATGAACCTGCTGAAATTAGGTTTTCTGGGTGGTGCTCGTCGCGCAAACCTGCTTGCCAGACATTCTTACCTGGAACCGTATAATTTCAGTCTGCAGATCACACAGCCGGATTTTATAAATCCTCAAGGAAGCATCAGCCTTAAGCCGTTCATAAAAAAAGAACATGAACCTGCTTATGATCTGCGCAGGTTTGGTTTGAGCACTACATTACAGCAGAACCTGCATATTTACACAAGTACGTTTATAACTTATAAATTTGAAAGGGATTATCTGCAATCAGATGTTATGGAAGTAACTCTTGAAACAGAAAAAGGATACTATAACAAATCAAACATATCGCTGGGAATATCAACTGATAATTCAGAGCCAGTATTTACTCCTGATAAAGGATTAATGGCATCCTTTGTAACTACTTTGGCTGGACTTAAACTGGGCAGTAAATACCATTACTGGCAGGGTTTGGCTGATTTGCGAAAATATCAGAAAATCATGAGGGGCACCGTTCTCGCCGGCCGGTTTAAAATTGGTTCGATGCAGCCCATCTGGGGTGATATAACAACTCCCATCGAAGAACGTTTTTTTGCAGGTGGCAGTAATTCTATACGCGGCTGGAAACGTGGAGAAATAGGACCACTCACAGAAGACGGGCTTGCTTTAGGAGGTGAAAGTTATCTGGAATTTTCCACTGAACTGCGCCAACATTTATGGAGAATGTTTTATGGAGTAGCATTTCTGGATGCCGGCAACGTGTGGGAACATTATGATGAATATGATCTGAATGATCTGGTTTATTCGGCAGGACTTGGATTAAGGATCAAAACACCGCTTGGTCCCATCCGTTTTGATGCGGCTCAGCCTTTATGGAGTTCGAGAAAACAGATTCTGCTTCATCTGAGCATCGGGCAGGCATTCTGATGCAGAAAGGGCTTAAAATATTCAGGACAGTTATTTTGATATTAGCCGCTTTGCTGGTGCTGCTGCTGATAATAATCCAGACCAGGCCTTTTAAAGACCTGCTGCGGAATATCATAGTTAAAAAGGCTAATGAAACACTTTATGAAGCAGAACTATCTCTGGACAGGATAGAAGGAAACTATTTTAATTCGATAACCATTAAAGGCATCCGGCTCAAGCAAAAGGAAAGGGATGTTTTGACCTTGAAGGAACTATCTCTGCAGTATTCCCTGCGCAATCTGCTGCAGCGAAAAATTACTTTTCAGCAGATATTATTGGACGAACTGAATCTGGTTCTGGAGCAGGACACCGGAAAACAATGGAACCTGCAGACAATATTCCCTCAGACAGTGGATAGAAAGGAAGAACAGGTTAAACCTTTTAACTGGCAGATAGATATAGAGAAATTCACTTGGCAGAATTCGGCAGCAAGCATCAGCACTCAGGAAGCAGACTCTTATATTCCTTCCCGCATATCAAACTTGAATATAAGCTTTAGGGCATCTTATTCTGAGAAAGAGAGTTATCTGCATTTAGCAAAATTGAGTTTTTACACTAATGAGCCTGATTTCAGGATAGAGAATATTACTTTAAGTGCCAGAATGCTGGACAACCTGGCGTTTCTGGATACACTGGAAATTAGAACTCCGCAGAATCTGATCTGTTCCAGCGCGGAACTGGAAATAAATACTCAGGAATTTCACGAACTTTCCTTGAATATTGAGCCTTTGAAACTGAGCGAGTTCCAGGCATTCATCCCTGAAACCGATTTCAAATTACTGCCGGATGCAAAAATACGGTTTAAACTCAACAACCAGCGAGCCTGGCTGGAGCTTAGAATGGAGCAGGATGAACAAAAACTGGTTTTATCGCTGGCAGCAGATTCCGTATTCAGTATTCCGGTTTATGATCTGGATCTGGAACTGGCTCATATAGACGGCGATAACTGGCTTGCTGATGAAAAGCTGGATTCGGATATTAACCTGCAGTTAAAGGTTTCTGGAAAGGGCATTAAACCGCAGCAGGCACAAGGAAAAATTAACCTGAAAATCTCTCCGAGCAGGCTTGATAAAAGAACTCTGGATTCTATGCAGTTTATGGCAAATAAAACCGGGAATGCAGCAGATCTATCAACGCAGATAAGTGGTAATTTTGGTAAGATCATCATTACCGGAAATGTTGATAATATTTTTGATCAGATCAGTTTTCAGCTCAAAGGCAGTCTGGAGAATTGCAATTTAGCCCCGCTTTTAATGAATGATTCGCTGGCTTCAGATATTAATCTGAGCTATATAGTGACGGGAAAAGGAACAGATCCGAAAACAATGATCGCCGATATTCTGCTGGATAGTGAACCATCCACCATCAGGGATATAGAACTGGATAAAGTATTGGCAGACATTCATTATGACAACGAAAATTACATCATCAGGATTATGGAATTAAATAATACACTGGCAAATCTGAAACTGAGCGGAAAGGGAAATCTGGCAGGTGATCATAACCTTGATTTTGAACTGGTGACAGGCGATCTGCAACCTTTGAAAGAACTAATAATGGCAGATGAGTTGAACCTGGAAGGTAATATTACAGGTAAAGTAACATCTCAAGGAGATGACTTTAACGCAATTGTTGAGTTGCATTTAGCGCAACTCAAATATAATGAATACTCCTCTGAAAAACTTGAAGGCACTTTAGCGGTAGGCAGACAAAATAATGAACTGAGTGGAGATATTTCTCTGGTTTTATCTGAGCTATTCAACGGGAATTTTTATATCCATACACTAAATCTGCATTCTATTGGAGATAAAAACAGGATACAAAATGTGCTGGATATAGTGGCAGATTCGCTCAACATCCATTGCGCGGCAGATGTGCTGCCGGATTCGCTCATCACTATTGAATTACTGGCATTAAATGCTGAATATGGCGTGCTACTTTTGGAAACAGGACATCCGGATGCCCGGATATTGATCAGCAAGGATTATTATCTAATAGAGAATTTAGAGTTAAAAAACGGTGATGGTTTGATCAAAATTGCAGGAAAGCTGGTTCCGGAAGGAACCCAGGATTTTTCTGTTATCATTGAAAACCTGGCATTAGAGCAATTATATAATTCGGGGCTGGTTACCCAGTCCTTGCAGGGCAGAATGGATTTTAATGCTCAACTGGCGGGCACTTTCAAGCAGCCTGAGCTTAAATCTGATTTGAATGTACGTAATGCCGGCTGGGATAAGATTATCCTGGGATATCTGGAATTTTCTGCCAGTCTGGCTGATAATCAGTTAGTAACTGTCTATACTCTGACACGTAACGATATTGAGAAAATATCCGGTTCTGCAAAAATTCCGGTTTATCTGGATACTTTGCTCAGTAAGGAGATAATTCCCGGAGATGAGCAGATCGAAGTTAATTTATATATAAAGGATCAGGATATCGGCATTATGAAAGCATCTCTGGCACAGGTAAAAAAACTGGAAGGGTTATGTAATGCAGATATGCAATTGCGGAATACTCTAACAGATCCGGTATTAAGCGGAAACATTACACTTACTCAAGGCAAGCTATCCGTTCCAGCCTGGGGAATAAATTATCCTGAGATACGGCTTAATGCCTCTATTTCCAATGATAATATGGAATTAAAGGAATTCTACCTGAAGGGTGGAGACGGTTCTTTTGTGTTTTCCGGAAAGGTTGAACTGGAAAAACCTATACAAAACGGGGTAAAAAATATTGATCTGAGAGCATTGGCAACTAAGTTCACTGTTGCTGATAAACGGGGATTATTTATTTTGATCAATTCGGATATCAGTCTTACAGGCAGTCCCGATAAACTCAAATACAGCGGTAATCTCAATATTCCCAAAGCTGTGCTTGATATTGACAGATTGCCTGGCAGCAAGAAAGCCGCAGTGGATATTAATTCACCCCTGCTGGTTAGAGCAAGTCAGAAAATTGAGAATATTTCAATTAAACCGGGTGAAAAGAAGAAAAAAACACAGTCAGATGTTATCAAAAATATTAGTGGAGAACTGCAGATCAATATACCTAAAAACACCTGGATCCGCAACAAGGATATGAACATAGAAATTGCCGGAAAACTAAAAATAATAAAAGAAACCAGAGATTTTGAGATTTTTGGCTATGTGAAAACAATTCGTGGCAAGTATGAGATGTATGGCAGAAAATTTGAATTACAAGAGGGAACGCTTACCTTTAATGGTGGTGCGCAACCCGACCCTTATCTTGATTTGAATGCACGGCATATGTTTCGTGATATAAACAGGGATAAGCGTCTTCTCACTTTGAAAGTTACCGGACAGGCAAAAAATCCTGTAGTTGAGTTTTTCCTTGATGATGTGGCAATTTCTGAAACTGATGCCATATCATATATCTTATTTGGCAGAAGCAGCAGTGAGATCAGCCAGGGTCAAAAATCGGAAGTTAGTTCTCAGACTGAATCCGGGATGGCTCTCGGCTTTCTATCCAAGCAGATAGGTAATAAAATTGCAGATCAGATCGGCAAGACCCTTAACCTGGACGTTGTAGAATTCTCCGGTGGTGCGAACTGGAAACAAGCCTCGATATTAGTGGGTAAATACATTACAAATGACCTGTTTATCAATTATAAAAAAGAATTTTCTCTGGGTCAGTCCAAAGAAATCGTGCCTGATGAAGTTTCTTTGGAATATGAATTTAAAAAACATTTTTCTGTACAGGCTACCCGAGGGAACGAAAAATCCACCGGTATTGATTTCTACTGGAAGTTTGAACGAAAATAAATTTTCTGGAGGCAATATGAAAGCTAAAACTATCATTATCATTGTTCTTGTTGTTCTTTTTCTCATTATCTTATTGCAGAATACCCAGGTTGTGGAAATGCGCCTGCTTTTCTGGACAATCAGTATGTCAAGAGTGATCCTTTTACCTCTAACCTTATTAGTTGGTTTTATCATCGGATTCATAGTTGCAAGATTAACAAAAAAGAAAGAGGTATAATCAGCCGCTAAGACCTTACGAATGGTCGAATGACCTCCGTAATGGTCGGGCATTTACCGTAATTCAAGCTACCTTGCGAATGGTCTTGCACCTTCGCAATGGTGGCAACTATTTATCTCCTGAAAAGCTTTTAATAACTAAGTCGACCATTGCGGAGGTCATTCGACCATTCGCAAGGTCTTAACTGGTAAAGTGATTATCTATATTTCGATCAGTTCATACTTTGTGGTGCCTAATCCGATATGCTCAGCATATTCAAACTGGCTGGCACCCCGGAATTTTCTGCCTTTCTGTTTTACCATATCAAAGCAGGCTTTATCGATAGCTACCGGGTCAGTGGAGATGAAAATGCCGAGATCTTCCATAATCAGTTTCATTTTCTTTGGTTCGCAATCGCAGCCGGCGGTGATGTTCATGGCAAAATTGAGATAAATATTTCTCTTCCCGAGCTGGGCAGCGAAAGCATATTCCACCAGGTTCTCCTTGAAATTATTACCGACTCCAATGAAGCGCAAAGCGCTTTTTACGGATATGATTGAAACTGCTTTAGCCGGACAAATAGAAACACAAGCTCCGCAGCCTACACATTTTTCCAGATCAATGAACGATTTTTCTCCAATAGTTATGGCATTTTCATTGCATCTCCGCTTACAAAGTCCGCATTTCTGGCATTTACGGTTGATTATATGCGGTTTTATGCCCAGGTGCATAGCCATTTTGCCGCCTTTGGAGGCATGCCCCATAGAGAGTTGTTTGATAGCGCCACCGAAACCGGCAAGAGCATGTCCCTTGAAATGTGATATCACGAGCACCTGGCTGTAATCCAGAAATGCCTTCCCAATTTTGCAGGTCTGGAACTGTTTCTTGTTAATTTCCACTTCCACAAAATCTTCACCCTGCTCCCCATCGGCAATTATAATCGGGATCTGGGTGAAACCATGCTCTTTAGCCGTTTTGATGTGCAGTTCCTGGTTATGTCTTTGACCGCCATACATGGCGCTGGTTTCCATATAACAGGTTTCAATATCCTGCTGCTGCAGAAAGCCTATGATCCCCTCATAGTTTTCTGATCTGATAAAAGTATGATTGCCTTTTTCACCAAAATGAACTTTCAGTGGTATCTTCTTTTCCAGTTCAATTTTTTCTTTATCAATGATCTCCTGCAGCAGTATACGTGTGATGTTCTGCACATCTTTCACTGATGTATGTGAATTGATCTTCTTCCAGTAAACTTTTGACATATTTTCTCCAATGATCAGATTATCTCAATCTTAATCCGTTTATTGATCCTGCCTTTGCTTTTGTAGCCTGCTATTTTAATGGTTCCGATCTCACTGGTATTATGCACATGCGTGCCACCGTCTGCCTGTTGATCGAGTCCTTCTATTGTCACTACCCTGATCTCGGTAAGAGATGGCGGCAGCAGATCTATCTTTGTCCTGATCAGGTCAGGTATCATCTCTGCCTCAGCACGAGGCAGTATTTGTGCAGATACTTTCAGACCTTTTTTGATCTCAATATTGACTTTTTCCTCAATTTCTGCCACCAACTCGGCATTGAAGTTCTCAAACTCGAAATCGAGTCTACCGGCAAGCGGTTCCATGTTACCGCCAGTCACCTGAGCCTGGTAATCACGCCAGGCAACAGCACTCATGGCATGCATGGCAGTATGTGTGCGCATAAGTTGATAGCGTCTTTTCCAGTCAATTCTGCCTATAATTTTGTCACCTTTCTGAGGTATTTCACCTTCGAGATAATGCAGAATCCTACCATCAGCCCTTTTAACATCTTTAACTTTTACTATATCGCCGTAATATTCGATTTCACCCAGATCACAAGGCTGTCCACCTCCCGTCGGATAAAACGCCGTATTATCTAATACGATTGCGTTTTCTGCAGTATAAACCAAGACAACTTCCGCTTCGAATTCCCTAATATAGCTGTCTCTGAGATAAAGTAATTCTGTCATGATAACTCCTATTTGTTTTCTTTATAATAAATTATATGGCAATCCACTGAATGATGCGGAGGATATACATCTTTTGCTTTACCGAAATTGCGGTATGCCATGGGTACATAGGAAAATTTAAGAGTATCCTGTTCAACAATGTACTCCGAAATATCAAATTCCCAGGGCTCTACAATTGAGCCTGGAGCCCAGCCTGCACGCTTAAATTTCCAGGTGCCACCTTGCGGCCGGCAGGGATTCAGATAGCAATCCTCTTTCCAGAGTTTATTTTCAAATTCATAACCGTTAATGGCAAAGACTCTATCTGCCGGCATAAATTCAGCAGCAATATCTGTATTTGGGCTCATACCATGCCCAGTGACGAACATGCGTACTTTCGCTTTATCGCAATCGGAAGGTTTCACCTTGAGCAGATCAGGAAAATCGAGCTCCATGGGATGCGCGGGATCACCATATTCAAAATTGCCCACCCAGAGATTTTCAATTCTATAAGGTACATATTCCAGGTCACCTTCATAGAAATCAATCCATGAAGAAATGCTCCAACCTGCCTGCTCAGCAGGATTTTCAGCGGTTTTCATCCACGTGTCTACATGCAGAGTTCCGCTAACAGTATTTTCAAATAACGGCAGAAAGTCAGTTACATCTACTTTCCACTGGTATGCTTTTAAATAGGGTGTAATGAAACGGCAAATCTTAAAATCTCCCGCAGGTGCAGCGAGTGAAATGAAAGCACCTTCATCCCAGGGATCGAGTCCTCCGGGTGCGCCTGCCAGATCAAGGGTCAATATTGCTCTGCCCATGTTTTTGGGAATTGAAGAAAAATCAACTGTGAATTCTGAATCTCGATTGCCACCATACATTATTTCATCAGAAAATAATTCGATTTTCAAAGGTGGCTCAGGCAATATCATGCGTTCTGAGGCATTTATTTCCAGGCTGCCGATATACAGTGGAGAAGAAACAACTCCATTATAACCACCCACCAGCGGAATAAATTTGTAGGGAATCATGCCGGGAATAAAGAATTTATCATATATAACGTTATCATGGATACTCAAGCTCACATCTGCCCCACCGCAAACATACTCAATATTGAGCTGCCACACATAACTATCTTCATTATCACCCACCTGGCGAAACTCGAAATCGGAAAGCTTTTTAATGTATTCCACACCATCCCAATGGAGCGATATTTCACGTTCAGGATTGCCATAATAGTTACCATTAGCGTCAAACCAGTTGCTGGTTGGTGGATTGTAAATATCAATTCCCAGGGCAAATACACCAGGGAGATTCGGCTGTTCCCAGCGAATGGAATCATTAATTGCCAGAGTATCCGGCACTAAAAGTATCCCGGCACCTTCACCGCCCTGACGAATACCCAGCTCCAGTTTCAGGTCTATTTTACTAAATAGTTCAGGTGATTTTGTATTCCACTGCATACTGTTATTTTGCTGCCGGCCATACCAGCCGTTCACCAGCAAGCAATAGCCTTCCTCAATTTCCGGTGCCGGTCTGCCGCCATGCTGGCGCAGAGTGATCTCATCTCGTTCTGCTTCCGTCAACATTTCATTTTCATAATGCCAATCCCTGGCTCTTGCTAACAGCACAATGGCAAACAGACACATTATCAGACAAAATCTTCTCTTCATATAAAGTCTCCGGTATTTCCTTTTTTTTATAGCATAACCATAGGTTCATTCTGTCAATGATTTAATAACCGCCAGCTAAAACCTTAAAAAGAGACTGTTCAACATCAGACACTCCCTTTCAATAACTTATATGTGATAAAAACAATAATAGTGCACATGTTAACATTTTTTAACAAATATGGTATAAGTCAATGTCATAAAGAGGCATTTTGAAGCGGATATTGCCTTTGATTATTTTTTCCCCTGTAGGGGATATCCAATTGTAGAAATGAGATCATCACGCAGCC
>JAIPGO010000005.1 GCA_021736135.1 Candidatus Cloacimonadota bacterium | reverse complement strand
AGGTTAAAGCTATATAAATAAATCAAATAGACTGTCACTTTACTGTCACTTTTTATTTGAGAGCTGTATTTATTAATATAACAGGTACTTAGGCGGATTAAATATAGGAAAAATATTTCTAATAAGCCCAATAAAGAAAGAGATTAAACAAAAAACAAAGAAATTGAAAATTGACTTCACGCCTTTCAGTGTGGGATGAGTAATACATTTCCCGGCGTATCTTTGATTATATCCTCCATGATTTTCAAAAATTAAGTTCAATTATAAACTTTATTTTGGCAAGGGATAAAATGTGAATAAGAGATAATATATTGAAATGTATAGTATTACAATTTAGTTACCTATTATGAGGTCAGGTGTTCTGAAGTTATTGAAAAGGAGTGCCTGAAAGTGAACAGTCTCTCGAATCAGTATCAAATGCAAAGCAATTCCAACTTGGCAGATTATATAAAAAAAAACAGATTTGCTCACTGAAATGAGTGTCTCTCAAACTCTCGTGCCCCGCAGATTTCTATTAAAATAGATATAACCTGAAAAGAAGTAATCTGAGAGATTATTATGATATAAATAAGCGGTTATAACAAAATTGGTCAATGATAATTTTTATTATTTTATTTAGGCATATTTAACTTCATTAGTTTTTTGTGGATCAGCGGAAAGGATTGGAATTTGACTCAACTAATTAGTGCACTTGTACCGCTAACGGTACTCCGGAAGTCCATTCTTCGCACAAGGCTACGCACGTTCTGCGAGGGGCGAGGGAAACGATAAATATCCATTCAGTTTTCACATTTTACCTGATTATTATAATGAAAATAGATTGAGCAGGTTTGATATTATGATATAGATTTCAGATTCTGGTGGAAATATTTGATAGTATTTTGGTGATGTCTGCTGGCTGAAAAATAGGACTAATACGTCTAATATGTTTGATAGGGCAATAAGATGTGTTTGTCTGACAGGCAGTTAGTGATAAGTAGAATAAACTGTTCTTTCATTAATTTGCACTTTGTAAAAATTTACTGCACATAACGGGTTTAATTGAATTCCTTCGGTTTGCTATGAACCTTTAACGCTTAACGTTTTTCAAAATGATTGACATAAAAAGTCCTGAGGAAAGATTTATACAGGGGGTAACTCTGTATGGCTAAGAAAAAGTTTGATTTTAAACCTTATTTATATATAATGCCGGCGCTGGTGATCGTAGTGATCTTCCGGCTGGTGCCGATCGTGCTGTCATTTCTGGTCAGTTTCTTTGAGTGGTCGATCACCGGAGCCGGTGATTTTATCGGTTTTGGCAATTATGCCAAACTGCTGCATGATCCGGTATTCTGGCAATCAATGCTTAATACATTTTATCTAGTGATATTTGTAGTTCCTTTGAGTATAGCCTTAGCTCTGTTTTTTGCCAATTTCCTGAACAACGTGACGAAGTTACGGGCTTTTTTCCGTACGGTATATTACATACCCACGGTAACTTCGATGGTTGCAGTATCAATCGTCTGGAAGATCATGTTCAATCAGCAGACGGGATTGATCAATTATCTGTTAGGTTTGATCGGTATTGATCCTTTGGGCTGGTTAGCAGAAAGCCGGGGGATTTTCCAGTTGATGTTCGGGGCAGGAGTACCTGACTGGGCAGGTGGACCTTCGCTGGCGTTGTTTTCTATTATAATATTAACAATCTGGAAGGGGTTGGGATATAATACAATTATTTATCTGGCGGGATTACAGAGCATACCGGAAACATATTACGAAGCAGCATCTATTGATGGTGCCAGTAAAACGAAACAGTTTTTTAAGATCACACTACCACTGGTTTCGCCCACCACATTTTACGTATTGATGATGACGACCATTGTTACATTTCAGGTTTTTTCTCAGATCTATCTGATGACGGGACCACCGATAGGTGGACCGCTGGGGACGACGAAGGTTATCGTCTATTACCTCTTTGAGCAGGGTTTCGGGGAAGCGCAGAACCTGAGTTACGCCAGTGCTATCGCCCTGATCGTATTTGTGATAATACTCGGCTTGACGCTGTTCCAGCGCCGCTTTGAGAAAAAAGTACATTACCAGGAGTAAATGATGGGTAAAGTAAATAAAACCATAACTTATACTATTCTGTCTCTCTGCGGGATATTTATGATTTTACCCTTTTTCTGGATGCTTTCCACGTCCGTGAAGACCCAGCTTGAGGTCAATAAAGGCAACCGCGGTTTTATACCTTATACGGAAGCCGATTACGTAGATCTTTCGGGTGAGGGAGATATTTATAGATGCAAGATATTAAAAAGTGAAGGTGACAGTCTCTGGGTGAATCTTTTTAACGAAGAAGACGAGATAATCTCGTCCTATCGCAAGGTAGCCACGGAAAACGTAAAGCACAGCAAAAAGATAAAGCTGCGCTTAGCCAATTTTAATGAAGCCTGGAATAAAGTGCCTTTTGGGCGTTATTTCCTGAATACAATAATTGTGAGTTGCACCTGCGTATTTGGAGTAATGGTAACCGGCAGTCTGGCAGCTTATGCTTTTGCGCGCATGCGCTTTAAGGGGAAGGATTTCATTTTTTATCTATTTATATCAATGATGATGGTACCGCAACCGGTCTATATTATACCCTCTTATATACTGTTGCATCATCTCAACTGGCTGGATACCTATTATGCGCTGATCGTGCCTTGGGTAGTAAATATTTTTACGATATTCCTGCTGCGCCAGCATTTTAAATCTATTCCTCAGGAGTTGTTTGATGCAGCTTCCATTGACGGGTGCAGTCGTTTTGGAGCGCTCTGGCGGATCGTGCTTCCACTTTCCAAAGGTGTACTGGCAACGGCAGCCATATTTTCATTTATCGGTTCCTGGAACAGCTTTATGTGGCCACTGGTAATGATTGATAATCCCAATCTGCGGGTGTTACAGGTGGGGCTATCCTATTTTTCTGCGGAGGCAAGTTCGCAGACCACGCTGCTGATGGCAGCATCCACTTTCAGCATCCTGCCTTTGGTGCTGCTTTTTCTAATTGCCCAGAAGCAGATCATGGCTTCCTTTATATCCAGCGGATTAAAAGGATAAATTACTTGACTTTTAGAGGTTAAAGATTTTGTTGCAGAAAATGGTGGAATGGAATATGAAGAAATTTATTGAAATGAAGAAGAACTATATATTAATATTACTGCTGCTCGGTTTCGGGCTGCTTAGTGCGCATGAACCAGCGGAAATGAAGGTTAAATACAGTGCCTTGACAGGATCACTGAGTATTACCGTTTATCACAAGGTCAATTCCACGTCTGTGCATTATATCAAACGGCTGGAAATATATCTTAACCGGCAGAATAAAGAATTGCAGGATAAACTGATCATAAGCCAGGAATTTTTCAGTCAACCGATAAGAAACGAACAGCGTGCCCATTACATCGTGAATGATCTTAATCCTGGTGATGCTCTTCGAATCGTGGCATATTGCAATCTTTTTGGACAACTGGAAGAGAAACTGATCATAACTGAGGCAAACTGGCAGGAACTAGCAGAACCGTAACCAATTTTCCCGTATTGATAAGCCGTACTGATTACAAACAGAATTATTGTTATTGTCACCATAATACACTCTCTGTAAAAAATATTGTCACAAGGGAATTTGTCAACAAAGTTGGCAGGTGTAAATAATGTTTACAGTCGGCAGATCTGGTGTAACGTATCCCTATATAAAAAGGCAGGACCTGCTTGAGGGAGGGACAGCAGGTCCTTGGGTGTATGAGGAGGGGTTTTAAAAAATCAGTTTCCGACCGGGCTCAGTTGCCATTTCTGGTCTGCTGAGCCGGTTAATTCCTTTAGAGTGATACTCTCGTTCATGTTTTCAGGTTTGCCCACGGAAAGGGCTTTCCCATTAAGATCGCTGATAATATAATAATATCCGGTTTCGCCACTGGGAACGATCTGCCAGAGTCCGGCGTCATTTGATATATCCTCGCTGAGATAGGGTATAACCGTGTTATTTTCAGTTTTAACGAGCAGATGACTATATTGCTGACCCTTCACGATGCGGTATCTATCCTGTCCGGCAGTGATGAAAAAGAAACGCTGGGCATAAGAGGTATTAGCCTTAAAAAGCTGCAGTTTGCCGAGGGGCAGGTTTCTATCTATATCCAGATGCTTTTCAGGATTGCTTTGAGGATGGAAATAATATTCCATATGAGTGCTAATCAGAGGAGCGTGGGCAAGGGGCAGACGCCGGTGATCGTCAACAACAGACTGATCGGTCTGATTGCTGAGCGAAGAACAGCCAAGCAGTATAACTGCCATAAAAATTAATAATACCATTTTCATCACAACTCCTGTTGAAATAAAATTAGAAGCATAAACCGTTCCAATTCAGGTAAAATATGAGGGCTGAAGAATAAGCTTAATACGGAAAAATCGACTCTCCCCCAAGAAGAATATCAACCGCGAAAGACGCGAAAACGCGAAAAAGAGAATGAAACTGATTGTCGGGTAAGATCTTGCGAATGGTCTGGCGACCATTCGCAAGGTCTTGACTTAATATTCTGCCCCCAAATTTAAGAATATTATTGTTAAGTGCCTGAATGCCAGATATAAACAAGATTATTTGTTATAATCGGCTTAGTTCCTGCTTCGAACTTGCATGAAACTCTCAAGATCAGGCAGGTTAAAATTATAAAGCTGGCATCCCCCTTTTTTTCTTATCATAGATGTATTAATATGTATGAATAACATACGGGTTAAGTTGGATTTGCATCGCTGCCGGTACTCCGGAAGTGGGGCGAGAGCAACGGCTAATCACTTCCGGTCTTTTTAAGTCATTATCTCAAGAATGTGAAAGTAAGGAAAATTTATAAACTGTTTGCTGGTGGTTGTATTCTCGCCCCACTTGTGAGTACACCAGCGGTGCAAGTCTACTAAGTTCAATTTTTCGTTTTAATTTCGGGGGGGTGCAAAGTTAAAATTATAAAGAACTTGACATTAGGGGGTGTGGCAGGGAAAAGAATATGTGGAGGTTATTTATGATGGATAAGGAGTTAATATCTTATGTCTGCCCGAAATGCGGGAATGACACCTATATAAAAGATGAAATGAGAGCGACGGGATCATATCTGGCAAAACTTGTGGATGTGCAGAATAAGAAATTTATCACCATAAGCTGCCAGCGTTGCGGTTATACTGAGTTTTATAAAAAACAGTCTCACCTTTTGGGTGACATATTCGATTTTCTGATTGATTAGTAATGCAAGATATAACCTTACTGCAGAGCAGTCAGTATTCAGCAGCAACGGCGTCATTTCTGAAGTATTCGGATTTGACGGTGAAGAGAGCGGATCTCAAGACATTGCGGCGGATATTAGCGGCTTTCAGTAAAATACCTTACGAGAATGTATCCAAGATCATCAGATATAATACCTGCGGATTCAGGGGTGAAAGAATGTTCCGTTTTCCGGATGAGCTCTGGGAAGATTATCGCCATCATTCTCTGGGGGGCACCTGTTTTTCGCTGACCTTTTTTTTGCAGAGCATCCTGGAGAACAGCGGATACGTCTGCTATCCCGTTTCTGCGGATATGAAATGGGGAAAACATGTGCATTGTGGACTGGTGGTGATATTAGGGCAGGAAGCCTGGTTTTGCGATCCTGGTTATCTACTGGCGGAACCTCTACTTCTTTCCGGCAGGGAAGTAAAAATCTGTCAGACGCCGGAGCGGGGGGTAATGCTGGCATATATATCCGGCAGTTATCAGCTTGCCACGTTTAATGGTAATCAGAGCAAATGGCGTTATACCTTCAAGAATGTACCTTGTCTGCAGGCTGATTTCGTGAAATGGTGGCTGCAATCATTTGAGAAACCGACAATGAGAGATCTTTGCTTGACGCGGCAGGAACCAGGCGGTATGGTCTATGTGCACAATAATTATTTTCGGGAAGTAACCCGGCAGGGCATACGGAAACAAAGATTAGAACAGAACTGGATAAACCAGATAGAAGCCATCTTTGGCATACCAGTTCAGATGCTGAAAACAGCCCACGAACTCAGTCGAGGAAAAGTGCAATGAAACCGGATAAACCTCAGGACGTGAAGCTGATCATCGGATTTCTTTACCATGAGCTGGCCGCTTATCAGCAGGCGGAGGAATTGTGTCGTGAGAAATGGGGCAGCGTTGATTATCATAGTAAAGAATACTTCTTTGATATGACCAGTTATTATAATGAAGAAATGGGGATGCCCATTTTTCGCTGCTTTAATTCTTACCAGAAGTTGATTGATCCTTCCCGTCTGGCAGAGATCAAGCTGCAAAGCAATGAGATAGAAGATGCCTTGACCGTAACCGGTAAACGGCGGGTTAATCTTGATCCCGGATATCTTGATTATGATAAACTGGTGCTTGCTTCGGCAAAATATAACTATCAGAAGATTTACCTGGGTGAGGGGATTTATGCCGATCCAACGCTGTTTTATCGCAAGGGACGTTTTCAAGCGCCGGAATGGGCATTTCCCGATTTTAAAGCGGAGCTTTATGAAAATGATTTTCTGCATATCCGGTTTATCTACAAAAAACAGTTACTTTAGATTCAAAAGAGGTGTTATGAAATATATAATTTATTTTGGGATTATTATTTTGCTGCTTTCCGGCTGTGCCTATTCGGTATATTCAAATAGTCTGCCGCACTTAAAGACCATAGCCATCAGCAGTTTTGAGAATAAATCCGGAGAATTTGAACTGGAAGAAAACATTCAGGATTTTCTCTTGAATCGTTTTGATAAAGACGGACGTTTGCGGGTAGTCACACTGGCGCCGGACTGCATACTGGAAGGGACGATAATGGATTACTCCCGGAAAATAGATACCTATGATGAGACGGGCATAGAAGAATATGCGGTGAAAATTCTCTTCCGACTTAAATTCACAGATCTCACTGTAAACGAGATCATCTGGGAAAAGGATTCTCTCATACTAACGGAAGTATACTCCGAAAACAGCGAAGCTGCTGAATTTCAGAGTGAAGAAGAAGCCCGGGAAGCGATCTATGAAAAACTCTTTGCTGAATTTATGAAAAATACACTGGAACAATGGTAATAACATGCTGAGAATAAATAAATTCCTTGCCCGATGCAACCTGGGTTCGCGTCGTAAAGTAGAAGAATTCATCTTAAATGGTCAGATCAGCGTGAATGACGAGATCTGCCGTGATTTGAGCCGTCTGATAGATCCTAAAATGGACGAAGTGGCATATAACGGCAAAAAAATAAACCTGCTCGATGATAAAATCTATCTGATGCTGAATAAACCGAAGAACTATCTGGTATCCTCGCGTGATGACTTTGGCAGAAAACTCGTTTATGATCTGCTGCCTGATTTTAAAACGCACCTCTTTGCCATAGGCAGACTGGATTATAACAGTGAAGGCCTGCTGCTTTTTACTAATGACGGGGAGTTTGCGAATCAGATCATTCACCCGCGTTATAAGCTGCCCAAAACATATAAAGTGACAGTAAAAGGAAAGATATCTGACGAACAGGTGGAAAAACTGCGGCAGGGTGTAGAAATCGAATCCGGTAAAACGCAAACTGCGCTTGTTTTTGTCAAACTTCGCGGAGAGAATAAAACCATCCTGAAAGTCACTATTTTTGAAGGGCAAAAACGTCAAATACGCTATATGCTCAAAGCAGTAGGTTCGGAAGTACTGGAACTGAAAAGACTGCAGATAGGAAATCTGAAACTGGGGAAATTGCCTTCCGGGATGTGGCGTCTGCTCAAACCGAGTGAAGTTACGGAATTGCTGGCACTAAGGAGATTGCGGAAAATTATTGTGAAACCGGAACATTTTTCGGGAACTAAATCGGGAAGGAAATAAATTTTTGTTTGGCAGGGATGCTGAGCAGTTAAATCCACTTTGTGCAGTAGGATTTTACAAATATTACCAAGTTTCTGGCACAGAGTAAAGTTACAAAATGATCATAAATATCAAAAATATTCACTGATCATTTTCTAACTTCTCTGCACTCATCCCGATGTATCGGGATTAGCACTCTGTGTAAAAGCTTACTGCACAAAATGGGTTAAACCCATATTGAGCATTAGAAATCTGCGAAAAGCAGTAAGATTCTGGCACAGAGAGAGTTAGAAATTTTCATAAGTATAAAAATAACATACATAAAAATTCTCTAATTCTTCTGCACTTATCCCGATATGCATCGAGAGTTCTCAGCGTGGAATTATTATCCTGGTCATAAAACAAAAAGTTACCGCACAGCCTCCCCAAAGGGTTAAAGGTTAATGCCGCATAATTTGAGGATTTTATCAAATTCACTCAATGATTCTTCCCAGGCAAGGCAATTCCTTCGCAGAAGCTTATACCAGCACCAGCTTTTTTTCTCAGTAATATCATCACAGGTTTTATCAATGTGCTTATAATATTCAATCAGTTCCTCTTCTTCATCCAGATGATACATCAATTCATCTATCAGAAAGTCATTTGCGGCGGGATATTCATCCTCAAAAAAAATAAATTCGCGTGGAAAAGTTACACACTCAGTCTGCTTTTTTTCAGGATAGCCCATTGATACAGTCAGAAAGGGGACTACTTTATCCGGCAGGTTCCATTTCTTGCGTATTTCCTTCACTCTCTCCAGGTTCAAAGGGATATATTTTATCCTGAGACCAAGCTGCTCTGCCTGAAATGCCATACTATGAGCTGCAAAAACAGAATCCTGCATAGCAAGAAAGAATAAGGCTTTCTCATTGAGAAGATCAGCTTCGCCATTTTTTTCAAATACTTTGGTCACTTTATAAACATCGGCACAAACGGTAAACTCAAGAGGTGCCTGCATAAGGTTTTCGGTTGCTCTTCGTGAAAAAAGAATACTGAAGAACTGAGAAATAAATGGATTACTGGTTCCAGCCTTCATTATAAGTTCAATATGACGCATCGTCGGCATCTCAAAGCTGAAAAAACTATCCTGTTCTGTGATATTTTCTTTCATTATCCCCCCCCATTATTATTCAACATCCACTATCAAATTAATTACCAGGGAATTTTATTGTCAAGCATAATATAGTCTTAAATAACGTTTTACCTCAACGGGAAGTTTTATTAGTATGAAATAAATCTTGATGTTATTAAATTTGAGTAACCTTTTTTTAATTGAAAATATATTCAGGGATATGCCGGCAATAATCAGAAAATCTACTGGGTTTGATGTCTGGTAAATATATCCTTTCGCTTGACCGGAAAAACCGAGAAAAATCTGATGTAATCAGTGTAGAAATGTTGGTGGGATAAAGAATGAAGAATGATTTGACGGAAGGTAAAATTACCGGAACACTGGTAAAGCTGGCAATGCCGATAATGGCAACCTCTATAGTACAGATGGCATATAACATGACAGATTTGATCTGGCTGGGCAGATTAGGCAGCAAAGCAGTTGCAGCCGTAGGCACAGCGGGTTTTTTTACCTGGTTTGGTTTTGCCTTCATTTTGATCTCGAAAGTGGGAGCGGAGATCAGTGTTTCGCAGTCGCTAGGCAGAAAGAATTTGATCGATGCCCGGGAATATGCCCGGAATGCGTTATATCTGGTATTATTTTTTGCCGTATTCTGGATGACAGTACTATTGATTTTTAATCGGGAGTTCATAGGTTTTTTCCAGATTTCGGAAGCCAGTGTGAATGAGATGGCGTGCACATATCTTTCGATAGTAGCACTGGGAATAGTTTTCAGTTTTCTCACGATGGTATTCACGGGCATCTATAATGGTTGTGGAGACAGCCGGACTCCTTTTTATATCACGACAGCCGCCCTGTTACTCAATATTGTATTAGACCCGCTATTGATATTCGGTATAGGACCATTTCCGGTTATGGGTGTAAGTGGAGCGGCCATATCCACCGTACTAGCCCAGGGGATATCCACACTGGTTTTTCTGCTGTTGTTTCTCACGAATCGATCACCATTTCCTGATTTCCATTTTTTAAAAAGGCCGAGATTTTCATATATAAAGAGGGTTTTCCAGTTAGGTTTACCGGTGGCGCTGGAAAGTGCCGGCTTCACAATATTTTCCATATTTCTGGCTCGGATCATCAGCAGATGGGGGGCATTACCCATAGCCGTTCAGCGTATTGGCGCTCAGATAGAGGCAATCTCGTGGATGTCAGCCAGTGGATTTGCCACAGCACTTTCAGCAATAGTGGGGCAGAATTTCGGAGCGCGGCAATGGGCCAGGATATGGCACAGTTATTTTTCCGCCTTAAAAATAGTTATGCTGATTGGGGCAATTTCCACCTTTCTTTTTCTGGTTTTTCCCAAGCAGATATTTTCATTGTTTCTCCCGGAAAAGGAAGCCGTTATTCAAGGAGCCGTATATCTCAGGATATTGGGTGTTTCACAGATATTCATGTGCATAGAGATCATCTCAGCCGGTGGTTTTAAGGGTATGGGAAGAACTATACCACCCACGATCATCAGTCTTTCACTCACGGGATTGCGCATTCCTCTGGCTTTACTGTTATCCAGTTATCCCTTATTTGGTCTAAACGGGGTTTGGTGGAGTATGAGCATAACAAGTATTTTCAAGGGACTTATACTTGTTACCTGGTTCCTTTTATTTCTTCATTCTCATCCCTGTATCGTCTCCTCGCTGGATGACATTCCTCGTTTGCTTGCCTGGAACAGCCGCTACCTGAGGGATAAGCGTTCTTTTAGCGGGAAGTGTTAGAGACCAGTATTAACGATTTTCCTTGACATAAAAAAACAAAATAGCGGATATAATTATTATATACGAAGTAGAATGGTGAGATATATGATAAAGGGAGAGCGCTACTGAATAGAATAATGATATATATCTGTAATATTGACAACCGGAATCAAGGCTAAATCAATATAGTATTTTTCGATAATGCATGATTAGGAGATGGGGTATTATATGGGAACAGCAAGTGATTCGAAGTTAAGAGTATTGTTGCTGGAAGACAGTAACAGCGATGCATCCTTGATAAAACGGGAGCTACATACGGGATTCAGCCAGTTACAAATGGTAGTGGCAACTGATCGGGCTAACTATCTGCATCAAATAAAAAACAGCTGGGATATAATTCTGGCAGATTACAATATTCCTGGCATGGAAGAGCTGGAGTTTTTAAAAATATTGCAACAATCAGATATTGATACACCTGTCATCATCATATCGGGAGCCATTGATGATAAAACTGCAATTGAAGCAGTAAAATCAGGGGCACGAGATTACCTGATGAAAGATAATCTTTTGCGTTTAAAGCCGGCGATTTTACGAGAACTGGAAACCTGGAAAATAAGGGAGCGCGAGAAATTGATTCGCAACCGTCAGACATTCCTGATCAAGTTAGCCGAGATACTGAATGGAGCGGTAGATATAACTTCTGCTTTTGAACAGATCATAGACGCGCTGCAGCAATATGGGGGATTTGAGGGTGCCGGGATAAGGTTTCAGGCAGAG
The DNA here is from genome assembly GCA_021736135.1 of Candidatus Cloacimonadota bacterium. Taxonomy (GTDB): domain Bacteria; phylum Cloacimonadota; class Cloacimonadia; order Cloacimonadales; family TCS61; genus JAIPGO01. Next base: position 65,503 of record JAIPGO010000005.1, on the reverse strand, counting down.
AATGCGTATCCCTACCGTATATTAAAAGGTTATTTCCTGGAATTTCTCAACAAGGCAGAGAATCCCTGTTTATTTGGCCTAGACATAAAAATGCCGGCTGAGAAGGATATACTTTTTCAAAAGATGTTATCAGGATGCGAACAGGCGGATGGATATTTTACAGGTAATGGCAGTTTTTATTGCCCTGATCTAAGAGAATATCCGGCATCCGTGAATAATACACCTGATACTTTAGAGGATATATCTTTGCGTCTGGGTTTTATTTCTCTGGCATTAATACCTATAAGAGTGCTTGGTGAAATAAAAGGCATTCTGCATCTGGCCGCCCGGAAAGCCAGGTTTTTCGATGAAGATGAAATTGTTTTCTATGAAAAGCTGGTGAATATGATCGGAATTGCTTTCGGACGTGAGAAGATGGAGACAGAACTGCAGCAGAGGGAAGAGCAGATGCAAAAGATCATTCAGCATAGTGACAGCGTCTTCACAATTATGAATATAGATAACTCGGTGAAATTCGTCAGTGAAAACGTCACGGGTCTTTTGGGCTACGAAATTGATGATATCAGCCGCAACTGGCAAAAATATATGACAGATACACCTGGAAACAAAGAAGCCCTTAAAATGCTTGCCAAAGCGATGGAAACCGGTGAATATCAGGGACCCTGCGAAGTGGAATTCATACATAAGAATGGAAAACGCATTATTGTTGATACCCGCCAGATGCCAATAGTCAAAGATGGTAAAACTGTCGAAATTGTAGGCATAATGAATGATATCAGCTATCGGCGGGAATCAGAGAGAGAAATAAAAGAGCAGGACATCCATTACCGCAATCTGGTGGAGAAAGCCCGTATAGGCATAGCTATAAACGATGAGAATGGCAGCATCGTTTTTGCCAATGAACCTTTTTGCGGTTTCTTTGGTTACAGTCATAATGATATCATAATGTCACGATTTGAAGATTTAATACATCCGGATGATATTGATCTTCTTCATGAATATCAAAGGCATGTACTAACGAAAGAGAATGGTGACAGCTGTGAGCTAAGAGGGCTTCATATATGTGGCCGGATAATATATCTGGAGTTGAATTTTGATATTTTAGAAGATAAAGCAGGCAATGTGAAAGGAATGCGCATCTATCTCTGGGATATCAGCCGGCGCAAATCCCAGGAAGAAATCCTTCTTACCATGTATAATATTGCTAAGGCCATTCGGAATACGAGCAATAATCAGGAATTATTCGCGCGCATTCGTGAACATCTAAGCAGGATACTTGATACAACCAATCTCTTTATAGCGCTTTATGACAGTGAAAAAGATCTTCTACGCATTCCGCTTGGTATTGACAGCAAGGATTCACTCGAAGAATATCCTGCCGGTAAGACACTCAGTAAATATGTAATCAATCAGGGAAAGGCAAAACTTCTTCATGAGCGGGATATGGATAAACTTACAGTTACGGGAGAGATAGACCTTATAGGAACACCCTGTAAGATCTGGTTGGGAGCACCTTTGCGTAAAGAAGAGGAAATAATTGGGGTAATTGTTGTGCAAAGCTATGATAATCCTGAGCTTTATACTGAAAATGATCTGCAGATGCTGGATTTTGTATCAGACGAAATCGCCTCAGCCTTACAGAGAAAAAGCATTGAGTTGGAACTGCGGCAGGCCCTTAACAATTTGCAGCACATGCATCGAGAACTGGAAAAGAAAGTGAAGGTAACAGTAGATGAACTCAGGCTCAAAGATGCTCAGATATTACAGAAAAGACGACAGGCAGCAATTGGAGAAATGATATCAAGACTGGCACATAACTGGCGTCAGCCATTGAATGCTATCAGTGTTACTATTCATTCTATTCAGGACGCCTGGGATTTTGGTGAATTAACTGATGAGATACTGAAGGAAAAAATATCTACTTCTTATAATATACTAAAAGAACTATCACGCTCGATCGATTCATTCAGGCATTTTTATAAAAGCTCAGAAGAAGAACGCGTATTCAATATAGAGGAAGTGATCAATGAGGTTATTGAGCTGAACCGCAGCCGTTTTCAGAATAACAACGTAATACTCAGCGCGGAACTGGAAGGTAATTTTCAGATAAAAGGGTTTCGCAGTGAATTTTCAGAAGTTATAAATAATATCCTTACGAATTCTTTTGATATATTGCTCGAGCGTAAAATAGCTGCTCCCCAGGTAAATGTGCACCAGTATTGCGAAAAGAATCATGCAGTTATTTCCATCAAGGATAACGGGGGAGGAGTGTCACCGGAAATTCAAGAAATTATTTTTGAACTTTACATTTCCACAAAAAATGAAATGAACAGTTCCGGTATCGGGCTTTACCTGTCCAAAATGATCATCGAAAAGCATCTCAATGGAGATTTAAAGCTTATCAATCATCCGGATGGTGCCGAATTTATTATAATTCTGTGATTAAAGTATTAAACCCACTTTGTGCAGTAGGATTTCACAAATAGCACCAAGTTACTGGCACAGAGAAAGTTACAAAATAATCATAAATATTAAAAATATTCACTGATCTTTTTCTAACTTCTCTGCACTCATCCCGACGTATCGGGATTAGCCCTCTTTGTAAAAGCTTACTGCACAATATGGGTTAAATCCCTCTTCTGTTCATCTTTTTCGTTTGGTACGCTGCTAATAAAAGATTTTTTTAGCCGCGAACAACGCGAACAGAAGAGAGATAGGAATTAATATTGCAGACTGGGGATTTTGTGGTAAGTTGCAGGGGTCAGCGAATAAACACAAGATATTAATTACGTACGGCACCGGCAACACGCACAAATAGAGATAAAAGGTTAACTTATTGATTAGTAGAGAGATATTCCAGGCAACGTTTGTTAATCATTAATCTTAAGTTGTTAAAGGTGTATAGCCTTCGGTAAGGTACTCCGCAACTGGTGGAGTGGGGGGAGTTGTAGAGCTTAGTTCCTTAGGTGGCACTTCGTTTAACCGGAGGTTATGCCTCTTTTTTCTCTGATGGGTCATAATAGAAATATTGTCAGACAGATTTTATAAAAACGAGGGGATGCCAGTATAAAAATAAAGATATTGACTACATTGAGGGATTGAAATTATTTGTTAATGTCAATGAAATAGGGAAAAGGAGCACCTGCTCCTACCTTACGGTTTCCGGCGGGAATACTTGTTAAGGTTAAAGGAATAGAAGATATAATGACACTTTTTCTTAAAGAGAGAGAGTGATAACGCATATATTCCAGAGAGCGGGTGCAGCAATTGCACCCGCTCTTATTTATTTTATGGAAAAAGGAGGACATTATTTCCATACGTATAAGAAGAGGAAAGGCTAAGCTGAAGCCAACGGTACCAAAAGAGAAGATAAACCGTGAAATCAGGGCAGATCAGGTAAGATTGATAGACAGTGATGGGAGCCAGGTAGGAGTCGTATCGCTAGCAGAGGCAATAAATATGGCAAAGCAGCAGAACCTTGATCTGGTGGAAATATCACCGAGTGCAAACCCACCGGTTTGCCGGATACTTGATTTTGGTCAGTATCATTACCAGAAAGAGCGCAAGATGCGAGAGAGCCGCAAGAAACAGCATGTGGTTCAGGTAAAGGAAATCAAGTTCGGGCCCAATACAGAGGAACATGATTACAATTTCAAGAAGAATAACGCCTTGAAGTTTTTGATGCAGCATAACAAAGTCAAATTCACAGTACGATTTCGAGGTCGTCAACTGGCGCATAAAGAAATAGGATTTGATCTTTTAAAACGTCTGGAAGAAGATCTTAAGGAGTATATAGAAGTGGATTCTAAGCCCGTAACAGAAGGTCGAACCATCTTTATGATAGTAGCCCCGAAGCGAGATATAGATAAGTTTGCGGAACAGAAGCCAGGAGAAACGGAAGTAGAAGAGACGGAAAGCAAGGAATAAAAAATCAAATATATCAGGAGGAACTATGCCTAAGTTAAAAACGAGAAGGGCAGTAGCGAAACGCTTCAAGCTCACAGGAAATGGCAAGTTAAAAAGATCACATGCTTGTGCCGGGCATATATTTACGAAGAAGTCACCCAAGCGGAAACGTAATTTACGTCACAGCGATCTGGTGCACTCAAGTGACCTGCCCAGAATGAAGAAAATGTTAGGAATTTAAAGGAGAGGAATTATGCCAAGATCAATGAATAATGTGGCAGCACATAAAAGGAAGAAGAAATATCTCAAATTAGCACGTGGTTATCGTGGCGGCAGAAGCAAATTATACAGAACAGCGCGTCAGGCAGTGGAAAAGGGCTGGCTTTACGCCTATCGTGACCGCAAGAACAAGAAACGTGAATTCCGCAAGTTATGGATCATCCGCATCAATGCGGGAGCGCACCTGAACAATATGTCATACAGTCAGTTAATTCATGGCTTAAAACTGGCAGAAGTGGAAATTGATCGCAAAGCTCTGGCGTTTCTGGCATTTCATGATGAAGAGGCATTTACTCAATTATGTGAAGTAGCCCGTCAGAAGCTTAATTAAATAATTAATGATTAAAAGAGGGTGGGATGATTGAAGAGTTGAAGCGGCTGGTCGAGCAGGCGGCGCAGGAGATAAATCAGGCGGCACGTCAGCATGATCTAATGCAGTTGAAATCGCAGTATCTAGGCAAGAAGAGCGCTGTCAACGGATTTTTGCAGAGGCTGGTTGAACTGCCTACCGCGGAACGCCCTGGTTTTGGCAAGATAGTCAATGAAGCGAAACAGAAGCTGGAAGCATTGCTCAAGAGCCGTCTGGAGACATTGAAAGATGCTGAATATACTCAGGAACTTCAATCTGAACGTCTTGATCTATCAATGCCGGGTCGACGCTTTGAACGGGGAGTATTACATCCTATCACGCAGACCTGGCGTGATATAGAGGATCTTTTCCTTGGTTTGGGCTTTCAGGTAGCCGATGGGCCCGATGTTGAAGATGAATATCATAATTTTGATGCTTTAAATACTCCGCAAGACCATCCGGCACGGGATTTATCAGATACTTTTTACATTAAGGACGATGTGCTTTTACGCACGCATACGTCACCGGTGCAAGTGCGGGTAATGGAAAACACCAAGCCCCCTATTAAAATAATCTGTCCCGGTAGAACATATCGAAATGATAATGATGCCACGCATTCCCCCTGTTTTCACCAGGTGGAGGCGCTGGTTGTTGATGAAGGAATCAGTCTGGCAGATCTGCGGGATATGCTGAATCATTTTGCTCAGGAGTTATTCGGACCGGAGATTGCCGTAAGGATACGTCCGCATTTCTTTCCTTTTACGGAACCGAGTGCGGAGATGGATATGGTTTGCCCGAAGTGTCTGGGTAGCGGCTGCAGTTTATGTAAAGAAACCGGCTGGCTGGAATTAGGTGGAGCTGGAATAGTAGATCCGAATGTATTTGAAATCGTAGGCATCGACGGAGAGAAATATACCGGTTATGCTTTTGGACTTGGTATAGACAGGATAGCGATGCTGCGTTTCGGGATCACGGATATGCGTTTATTATTTGGCAATGATGTACGTTTTTTGCGTCAATTCCGGTAGAAGCGGGAAGAGTTATGAAGCTAAGTTATAAATGGTTAAGGAATTATATAGATATTGATCTCAACGGCAAAGCGCTGGAACATGAATTAACTTTTTCCGGCATCGAAGTGGAAGCAGTTGAACATCAGGGTGAATTACTGGAGCAGATAATAGTGGCAGAGATCAAGAGCAGAGAAGCGCATCCGGGTAGTGAACATCTTTCCATCTGCCAGGTAGATAATGGCGAGGAAATTTTGCAGGTGATCTGTGGGGCTGCTAACTGCGCTGCCGGCAGCAAAGTAGCGCTGGCACCCGTGGGTGCAGATCTGGGGGAATTTAAGATCAAGAGGGCGAAACTGCGCGGAGAAGAATCTTATGGCATGCTGTGCAGTGAAAAGGAACTGGGTATATCGGATAATCATGACGGGATCATGATCTTAGATGAGAACTTTGAACCCGGCAGGCATTTGAGCGATTATTATGACAAGTCAGATGTAATATTTGACGTGGAAATCACGCCTAATCGTCCAGATCTTCTTTGTATAACAGGGATAGCACGGGATTTGAGTGCGCTTCTTCATAAGAGTTTGCAAATGCCAGAACCAGTATTACCGGCCGGGAAAGGAGATATCAGAAAACTCCTCAAGCTGGAAAATCAGGCAACAGATCTCTGCACACGTTATACAGCAAGGATGATTAAAGATGTAAAAATAGGTGCTTCTCCACAATGGCTGAAACGCAGTTTGGAAGCAGTGGGTATGCGCTCAATCAATAACGTGGTGGATGTGACCAATTATGTGATGCTGGAACTTGGACATCCCTTACATGCCTTTGATTATAAACTTGTAGCAGAGCAGACGATATTGATGCGACGCGGGCAGGCAGGCGAGAGATTTACAGACCTGCAGAATATAACGCATGATCTGAATGCAGAGGATCTGGTAATTGCAGATCCGCAAAAAGTCATTGCACTGGCAGGAGTAATTGGAGCGGCCAATTCCCAGATATCGGAAGAAACGCGCGACATAATAATTGAATCGGCGAATTTTCTTTATAACAGTGTGCGTCGCACATCGAAGCGGCTGTCGATATTTACTGATTCAGCATACCGATTTGAGCGAGATATGAGTGATGAACAGGCAGAACTGGCGAGTAGACGCTGCTGCGAACTTATTCTGCAGACGGCAGGTGGTGAACTGGTAAGTGGAATGCTGGACAGCTATCCTAAACCAGTGGGAACTATTCTGGTAACCATAAGACCTGGTAGAGTGGAAAAGGTATTAAGTGTAAAAATTGCACCAGAGCAGATCAGGCGCTATCTAGAATCACTAGGGCTGATTCTTCATAAGGAAGAAGCCGAGAGTATGGAATTTGAAATTCCTCATTACCGCAAGGATTTAACCCGCGAAATAGATTTGATTGAAGAAATTATCAGACTTTATGGCTATAATAATATTGAGCAGAAACTACAGATTCGGAAAATAATGAATTATGACATATTCCGCAACCGCCGTCAGGTGCAGGATATGCTGGTGAGTCTGGGTTTTTGTGAAGTAGTGAACTGGAGTTTTAGTGATCCTGCCGATCTTGATAAATTGAGAATAGAAGAAGCTGATGAAAGACGCAGGTTTGTAACCCTCAAGAATCCCCTGGGCTCAAGTTATGCGATCATGCGTCCTGTGCTGCTGCCAGATATCCTGCGTAATGTGTTGAGCAATATCAATTATGGACAAAAGAGCCTGAAATTGTTTGAGATGAACAAGGTGTTTCGTCAAAGCAGCGGAAAACTGGCGCAGGAAGATTATCATTTATGCGGGGTAATGACAGGAAACAGAGAGCAGGTTTTTTGGGGTAGAAAAGTTGAAGATCTAGATTTTTATGATATAAAGGGAGTTGTGGAAGATATTTTAAGTGTAATGCGCTTGAGGAATTGGGAGGAACGCAATTCTGACGAAAGGTATTATCAATCGGGGACAGGACTTGATTTTTATTTGAGTAGTGTTAAACTGGCGAGTATGGGAAAACTGGATGGTAAAGTGTGCCGGTCATATGGCATTGAGCAGGTTTGTTACAGTTTTGATATTTACCTTGATGCTATTTACCGTCAAAAGAGGGAATTGATTCCGGCATATCAGGAAATAGCGAAATTTCCACCTGTATTGCGCGACCTATCCTTTGTCATCAGCCGAGAATTTGACGTATCTGAGATAAGAAAAACGATATTGGAATCTGGTGGCAAACAGATCAGTCAGATAGTGTTATTTGATGAATATAAAGGGAAAAATATTGCTGCGGAAAAAAGAAGCTTGACATTCAGCCTGACATTTTCATCATCTAAAAAAACTTTGAATGATGATATAATTGCTCGGGAAATGCACAATATCATTCAGAATTTAGAAAAGAAATACAGAATTGAGTTGAGGTAAAAATGCAGACAATGGAATTAACGGACAAGTTTAAAGCAGTAGTAGATAAATTCAAGCAGTTGAAGAGTAAATATGATAGTCTTCTGGAAGAGAAGGAGTTACTGGAAGCGCTTTTGCAGCAGCAGGGCGAAGAACAGGGAGAACTTGATAAACTGAAGGTAGATAAGTCAGCATTACAATCAGCCAATGAGCGTCTGCTTATGAGGGAACAGGAGTTGGAATCCGCTAATGAGATTTTAAGAAAGAAGATGCATCAGATAGAAGAGCGGGATGCTAATATTCAGGATCTCTTGCAGGAAGTGCTGGCGGATGTGGAGGAGATATAAACGATGAAGAGCCTGGAAGTAATGATATTGGGAAAGAGTTATTCATTTAATTCAGATGACCCGGAACGACTGCAGTTAATGGGAGAGGAGTTGAATGAAGAACTTGAACAGATGAAAGAAAAGTATTCTCAATTTCCCCGAGATCATTTACTGCTACTTCGTTTGCTGCGTATGCGGCTTGAGCAGCCTGAGGAATATGTGGCAGTTAAAGAAAAGGAGAAGGTGTATCTAACAGATCAGAAAGAAAGCGGGGAACAGCTTGATCTGGAAATAGATGATATATTAAATTCAGAATTTTAAAAAAATATAAAATAACGCCTGCGGTATTCGTGATCATTAAATGTTCCTGAACTGATATCGAATAGAGGATCGGGCCATTGGTGGAGCACAAACCGGACACGATCCGGATCTGCAAAGCTAATTTAAGGTAGATACTCACCTTAATTCTGGTTCGAGAACTTTTATTCACACGGTACTGCGGGTTTTATAAAGTGAGGATCTTTATGTTAAATATAGTAATAGGATTAATAGGATTAGTGGCAGGGCTGGTAATAATGCTGGTCATAAATTATATTCAGCGTTCTGTAGCTAATAAAAACATTCTAAATTCCAACGAACTGGCACGCAAGATCATTAAGGATGCAGAGGAAGAATCAGAGAAGCTGGTAAAGAGCGCAGTTTTGGAAGCCAAGGATAACTGGTATCAGCAACAGAAGAAATATGAGAAAGAGATAGAATTACGTCGAAAAGACCTGATGGTTCTGGAAAAGAAGCATAATGACCGTATTTTATCTCTTGATAAACGTTTAGAGGTTCTTGACAAGAAAGAAGAGCATATTCAGGATTTTGAGAAAAAACTGAAGCAGGAAGAGAAAGAGATTTCTGAAAGACGTGAGGAACTGCAGGTATTGATCAATCAGCAGACAGAGAAATTATCAGAAATAGCGCGATTAACTCCCGATGAAGCGATTCAGATCTTAAAGAATAATCTCAAGAACAAGGCGCGAAATGAAGCGGCAAAAGAAGTAAGACGGATTCTGGATCAAACACGTCATGATGCAGCGAAGCTGAGTGCGAGCATTTTAGCTAATGCGATTCAGCGTGTAGCCATAGATTATGTTTCGGAATCTACAGTATCTGTTGTATCTCTGCCGGATGATGAGATGAAGGGCAGGATCATCGGTCGAGAAGGTCGTAATATCCGCACATTTGAGAAGGCATCAGGTGTAGACCTGATTATAGATGATACACCGGAAGCGGTAGTATTAAGCTGTTTTGATCCCGTCCGCAGGGAAATAGCCCGTTTATCACTGGAAAAACTGATTAGTGACGGGCGAATTCATCCAGGCAGGATTGAACAGGTAATAGCCAAGATCACCAAAGAAATGAATGATAATCTGGTAAAAATTGGTGAAGAAGCATGTATGGAGATGAACATTCATAATATATCAGCAAACATAGTAAAACTGCTGGGTCGATTACGCTTCCGTACGAGTTACGGTCAGAATGTATTACAACATTCTATAGAAGCAGGCTGGGTATGCGGGATTCTGGCAGCGGAAATAGGATTAGACCAGGAACTGGCTCGGCGTTGCGGATTTTTGCATGATATAGGAAAAGCCATTGATCATGAGTATGACGGATCACATGCGCTACTGGGAGCAAATACAGCCCGTAAGAACGGCGAAACAAAGATAGTGGTAAATGCAATAGAGGCCCATCATGAGGAAGTGGAATACGGAAGCGTATATGCCGTATTAACTCAAATAGCGGATTCCGTATCCGGAGCACGTCCTGGAGCACGGCGTGAAATGCTTGAAACTTACATGAAACGACTGGAACAGATGGAAAATATTGCCAATGCCATTGAAGGTGTAAATAAATCTTATGCCATTCAGGCTGGACGCGAGCTGCGGATCATAGTAGATCCCACTTCGATCGATGATGAAAAGACAGCCTATATTGCCAGTGATATTGCCGGAAAGATAGAAACTGAAATGCAATATCCGGGACAGATAAAAGTAATATGTATCAGGGAGATGCGCCAGACGGCGGTAGCCCGATGATAAATGTGCTCTTTTTTGGAGATGTTTACGGTCGCAGTGGCAGGATAGTAATAAAGGAAAATCTGCAGTCTTTAAAAGAAGAATTTGCTGCTGATATCTGCATTATGAACTGTGAAAATATGGCATCCGGCAAAGGAATAACTGAGCGAACTGCGCGGGAGCTTTTTGCTGTCGGGATAGACCTTTTTACCAGTGGTAATCATCTTTGGGATAAAAAGGAATCAATGGGCTATCTTGAGCAGGAGAAACGGATCTTACGACCTCTAAATTACCCTTCAGGTGCTTATGGCAATCCCTGGCATATCATAGAAACAAAATCCGGAGGGAAACTGGGAGTTTTTTGCTTAATGGGGCAGGTTTATACATTGGCTTGCGATTCTCCCTGGCGGCATGCAGAAGAGATAATCCCGGTTATCAAGATGGAAACTTCGGCAATTCTGGTGGATATGCACGCAGAGGCAACAGGAGAGAAACGGGCGATGGGATTTTTTTTAGATGGGAAAGTATCGGCAGTAGTTGGTACGCATACGCATATACAGACAGCCGATGAAGAAATTTTGCCTGCAGGCACAGCTTATATCACAGATGTAGGCATGAATGGACCGCACGATTCAGTAATTGGAGTAAAAACCGAGATAATACTTGAAAAACAGCGAACAGGTATGCCAATTCGTTTTGAGCCGGCAGAAAGTGGAAATCAGATCAATGCCGTATGTATCAGAATTGATGAAGTCAGCGGGAAAGCCCTGGAAATAACACGCATAAGGCGTAAACTGGACTAAGCAGATGGCAGAGATATTAGCTGCAAAACCGGTAGTTAAAGAGATTTTTGAGGAAATGGCAGTTGCCCTGGCAGACCTGAATAGTGAACCGGTTCTGGAGCTGTTCTTAATTGGCCATGATCCTGCGGCAGAATGGTATGTGAACAACCTGGTGAAACAGGGCAGGAAAAGAGGCATCTGCATCAATCTGGAAAGATTTGATGTTTCTATAACCCAGCAGTTATTGCTGGCATCGATCAGGAAGTGTAATGAAGATAAAACAGTGAGTGGCATAATGCTGCAGAAACCGTTACCCGCTCATATAAATGAAGAAGAAATAATTGAAGCAATCAATCCGGGAAAAGACGTGGATGGTTTTCATCCGCAAAATCTGGGAAAGCTGCTGTTAGAACAGGATGCCTTATTGCCCTGCACGCCACAGGCAGTCTTGAAGATTCTGGAATACTATCAAATTGAAACAACCGGAAAGCATATTGTTATTCTGGGCAGAAGCAACATCGTCGGCAAACCACTGGCTAATCTATTACTGCGAAAATCTGCTCAGGGCAATGCCACGGTTACGGTTTGTCACAGCAGGACGCATGATATCAGGAAATATTGTCTGGAAGCAGATATTATTATAGCAGCCATAGGCAAAGCAGAATTTGTGAAAACGGACATGGTAAAAAAAAATGCAGTTATTATTGATGTGGGAACTAATCTGATAAAAGACGATAACGGTTTGGAGAAATACGTTGGTGATGTTGATTATAAAGGCGTTATCGAGAAAGTCAAAGCCATCTCACCTGTCCCGGGGGGAGTGGGTTCAGTGACAACTGCACTGCTGCTGAGGAATGTGGTGAAAGCAGCAAAATTATGTTAAATAATAAAAATTATTGACGTGTAACAGGTCACCTGTAAATTCAGTATGATTATGAAGAAAAGAAAAAGAATAGAATATTCAGGAGGATAAATGATGTTCAGGAAAAAAATTATCTTCTTTACCGTGTTAAGTATGCTGCTATTGATAATTAGCGCTTGTGGAGATAGAACCGGAGAGCGTTTTCCCAATCTAAAACCGATAATCTACATTACATCTTATGGTGGAGTAGATTCTCTGTCAGCAGTGAGTGATTCCATATTATTCCAGCAAACGGTTTACTGGGAAGCCTATGACCCGGATGGCGTAGTGGAAGCATTCTCATATCGTATCTTAAACGAGGCAGGAGAAGCGATCTGCACTCCTGGTAACGGATATATCGATGCAGACGGCTGGGTATTACATTATGCCGCCGGTGCCGATGAATCGATACCTCTGGATGATCCGGAAGCCTTAACCACTATCTGGACTGATAAGGTCTATGCTGAGATCAATTTCCCGGCAAATGGTGAACTGGTAACAGACAATCAGGGTAATCCTGTCATTGACCCCTTGACTAATAATTATATTTATACCCCTGTAATTAGCAAATTTGAAATAAAATGTATTGATGATCGTGGAGATGAATCAGATATCTTTGAGAGATATTTTAAGTCCACATCCAAGACACCAGCCGTTTTGGCCATTCAGTCTTCCCAGGGAACAATTGAGGGAAAACAGATTGGCACAGGAGTGATTTTCGAATTTAGAATTTCCGATACTGACCCGCTGATTGGTGATGCACCCAACTATTTCATTTTCAAAATGGAAAAAATTGATACTGCAACCGGACTGATAATCCCTGAGTCAGAAGGCGGCTATCCTGATTACAGCAATACGGCAAACTGGCTTACAACAAAGGATCAGGAAGATGTAACTCAATATATGATGACCCAGAAGACATCTCCTCCCCTGCAAATTAATACACCGCTCAATGATTCCACTTTTGCAGATTCAACATTTCTAACCGTTATCGCTTATGATCTGGCAGGAATTGCATCTCAACCAAGAACGATTGCCTTTGCTGTTAAAGACGGATTCTATCCGGGTACAATGATTTACAATGGATATGATCCTAATGGTGGTGATCTACCTAAATATGACTTTAATGATACTTATGCTATGGGTGATTATCATTATTCCATAAAAAAACCGGATTATCTAAGTACAACAAGTCTCGCCGAAGAAGCAACTCCTGAAGGGGTTCATTATGCACTTCCTTTGTGGATAGATCGTAATGGGGCCTTTACTGCCATCAACAGTCCTGATTTGAAGATATATCTTCATTGGGGGCATGAAGGCGAATACGGGCGAATGGGCGAAAGCCAGGAAATTCCTCCCACCATCACGAATTCTACTTTTGATCAGCGATTGGGACTGGTTATTGATGAGCATACAAAAGAGATTTATTATACGGAATTGAAGTATTATGACCTGCAACTGGACGGAGAGGCATATTATTATCCTCCTTTACCCCCTATCGGGGATTACCTGCAAGTTGACGATGACGGTGAAGAATGGCTGCGTGTACCCATAGGTGAAGATATTGACCAGCGTACGGTACTATATGATTTTGAACCTGGTGAACATGTTTTCAAAGTAAGAGCCGTTGATCTATCTGATGAAGGAGATCCTACTCCCGCTGAGATACGGATCAATATAGTTGAACTAATACCATCCGCTGAGAAATCAGGAATATTGATTCTTGATGATGATTTACCCGGAGCGACTTCACCAGATGCAATCATTGATACTCTTTATATGCAGATGATAGAAAATTATTCGGGAACAAAGGATGTATATGACTTTATGGAGAATTCAGAAAGCGATGCAGAACCTCAAACCAAAAATTCATTGATCCATTTCGAACAGGATATCATTTCGCCTGTAGATCTGCAGTCCTATAAACTTGTTATTTATCACAGTGATTATTTATCCGGAGTTGGTTCAGTTTTCCACAAAAATGCCAACAGCTTCAACCTTTATTTCCAGACAGGTGGAAATATGCTGCTCAGCCTGGGTAGTAGTGCTGAGAATGTTTATGGCAAATGCAATGATGTTAGTTCAATAATCCTGGCAAAATATTTTGGTGTACCTCTTCATCCTGGTGATGATTCTGATTTACAGGTTATCAAGATATCTTCCAATCCATTGACTAAACCTTACTTGATTGGAGCTGATGCCATAGATGGATTCTCATCATCTCTTGATTTGGAGCTTGATCCCGATAAAGTTATCTCCCCCCTTATTTTATCTCGTCATGGTCTTGGTCCCTGCAGTTATTTTAGATCTGACATAAGTGCGGAAGGAATATATACTTACCGCTGCAAGCCAGTTGATGATGAGTTCTTCCCACCCTCGCAGGAAGACTTTGATTTGTTAAACAGTAAAACAATTGGTATTAAATATTCAAGTACAATCAATATCAACAATACCAATACGACCATTACCAACTATATGTTTGGTTTTTCACTTCCCTTTATGGAGGTGGAAGATCTGCAACTGATGTTCAACGAAATATTTGAAGACCTTGGTATGTAACACATATCCGGGGGAAAAATAATAAAAATGCCTGCCTGTTCAATCAGGCAGGCATTTTTTGTAATTGACTGCTAACATAAGATATTTCAGAAATGTATCAGGAGGTAATATATGAGATATGTAATAATTTTATTATTAACCAGCTTATTACTGGCTGCCTGTACTGCAGGACCTAATCCGATGAAAGGTACTGATGACAATAAAGGCAAAGAATCCGGTTTTATCATGGGATTCTGGCATGGATTGATCAGTATCGTAACACTTATATTCTCAATATTCACAGACAGGATAACAGTTTATGAAGTACATAATAACGGGTTCTTGTATAATTTTGGTTTTCTCTTGGGAGCAGGAGTATTAACCGGTGGCACTCTCTGGAGCAGGAAAAAGAAATAACGCCTATGCGTAAGATCATCCATATAGATATGGATGCCTTTTTTGCGGCGGTAGAGCAGCGTGATCATCCGGAGTATCGAGGCAAGGCAATTGCCGTGGGCGGTTTGCCTGGCAGTAGGGGTGTGGTTGCTACCTGTTCTTATGAGGCGCGAAAATATGGCGTGCATTCTGCCATGGCTTCCAGCCTGGCGGTCAAACTCTGTCCGCATTTAATTTTCGTACGGGGAAATTATGAGGCATATAGAGAAGCATCTGCCATTATCAGAAGGATTTTTCTGGAATATACTGATCTGGTGGAACCTGTATCCATTGATGAGGCATATTTAGACGTAACCGTTAACAAAAAGAATAATCCTTCTGCCACGCGTCTGGCAGCTGAAATACGGCAAAAGATCAAGGCGGAAACGCAATTAACGGCATCGGCTGGTGTATCTTACTGCAAATTTCTGGCCAAGATCGCCTCAGATCTGGAGAAACCGGACGGACTGGTAGTAATACCACCGCAAAAAGCGCTTGATATTTTAAGCAAATTGCCCATCGGAAAATTTCATGGAATAGGCAAAGCTACCGAGGAAAAGATGAAACAGCTCGGAATTAATAATGGTGCCGATCTGCGAAGCTGGGAGCTGCAGCCGCTTCTTAAACGTTTTGGTAAAGCGGGACAGTATTATTATAATATCGTACGCGGTATTGATGAAAGGCAGGTGGTTACATCGCGTATCAGAAAATCAATCAGCATGGAGCGCACATTCTCAGATGACATTGACGATCTGGAAACCTTAAAGGAATACTTGAGTACAATTGCTGAAAAACTGGCTCAAAAAATGAATGAAAAAGGCTTCAAAGCTCTGACATTGACCGTTAAGCTAAAATATTCAAATTTTGAAATAGTGCAGCGGAGCTGTTCTGCCAAACGTGCATTTGATGAAAATAATATCATCAGCAGTCAGGCTAAGTGTCTTCTGGAGGAATTTTATGATCGGCAGCGTTCTGTACGACTCGTCGGTATTGGGCTTTCAAGTCTGGTCTGGAAAGATGTTAAGATCTCAAAACAAATGACTATGCCGTTTTATGAAGATAGTCAATATATTAAAATTAGTAATAACGATAAGATATTTTGATGTGAGGAGGATGTAAATGATCAAATATCGCTACCTGGGATTTGACCAGAATATTTCAGAATTTGTCTCTCGCGAGAATGCAACGGGAAACAATCTCTTTATCTGTCCCAATTACAGCAGTTTGAGTGAATTGCGGTATGCTTTCCAGCAGGAAACCAGCTTGCAAAAAGTGGAATTTCTCACCATGGAAGAATTCAAACTGAAACTTTTGCAGTCTGCCACGCCATTTCTGAAAGAAGAAAAACGGACACTTGCCTTTTATGCGTCGCTTACGGCAGAGCAGAAGAAATATTTCCATATCACGAATTATTTTCAATCACTGAGCCTGGCTCGTAAATTTTTCACTTTTTTTGAAGAAATGGCTGAAGAACTGGTGACTGTGCCCCAGGTTACTTCAGTTTTACAGAAGCGGGAAATGTCTTTGCAATGGCAGGCAGAGACTTTTCAGCAGTTACTTGATATCAAAGACACATATCATGCATACATAAATTCCCGGGGTTTTTCCGACCTTATATTTCGTAATCCTGACTCTCGAGCCGGTAGCGACTGGTTAAGCAGATTCGTCCGGGTTATAGTAGTAAACCAGTTCTATTTCACGCGCCTGGAAAAAAAGCTGCTGCCTCCAGAGCAAACAGTGATCTATCTCCAATTGCCTGCGGAAATCTTTGATGAAAAGGAACTGAGCTGTAAACCGGAATTCAGTGCTGCACATCTGCAGCAGAAGCTTACGGAGGAGTTCAATAATATAGTTTTCAGTGATGAGTTTTCGTTAAAGTATCATTTATTTTCCGGGCAATATGATCCAACACGGGATGCGGTGATAGATCTGGGGCTGCTGCAGGATCACCTGCAGGCTTATGGCGTTCAGTCTTCGACCGGGTCTGCTTTCTCCATACAGTTCAGTGCCACATCCATTTACAGTTTTTATCAGGCGCTGCATATTCTGCTGGCGGAGATTATTATGGTTGACGGCCGCCATTTGATTTCTCTCAACAGCCTGCTTGCCGTGTGCAGTGATGATCGTTTTGTATCTCTATTCCGTGCTGCTCCACCTGAAGAAGAACAGGCCGTCTGGGAAGCCGTTCTTGCCTGGCTCTATGAACTGGCAGATCAAAGTTATAAATATCTTGATCTTTCTCTGGAGCTGACAGCAATAAAACCGGTACCTGCTGTGAAAGCCCTGTTTACTAAGCTGTTTGCATATTTGCAGAAATTTAGCGGCATTGCAGATTTTCAGGGATTCCAGAGAGTGCTGCAGGCAGAAAACAGTATAAGCATCAGGCAATTGATGACTACCGCCGAATGCCGCTGTTCTGATGTAGCAGAAGTATTTTACCGCTTACTGGAAGATTTCTGGATTTTGGCAGAAATAAACGTGATCGATGATTGGCAGGAGATTTTAGGAAGTTCCGCTCCGGAAGGTTTTACTTTAAGTAAAAATCTGCTGCACCTGTTTCTGGATTACGCCAAAGCCAAAAGCTGTCATTTTTACAAAGAAAAAACTCAGGAAAATTACCTGAATATAACTGCGCTTCATAATACCCGTAATCTTGCTTATGAAAATATCATCATCGTCGATACAATTGAAGGGAATATTCCTCCTGTGCGGCAGACGCCCTTTCTGCTGACGGAAATCCAGCGCCGCGAACTCGGTTTAAAGACTTATGCCGATATTGTGCTGCGCGAAAAATACTATTTCTTCCGGCTGGTTGCGCAGGCAAAGAAAGTGACCTTCCTTTCCCGCCAGAGAGAAGAAGATGCTACGGAGATCAGTTCCTTTGTGGAAGAACTGCACCTGCAATATCCTCGGATTTTTTCGGAAAATGAAAATCCCGTCAGCTATCTGCTGCAGGGACACTGCCGAAACTGGCTGCAGGCAGCATCACCGGATCTGAAGGATCCTGAAATTCCATCAGATTTTTATCAACTGCCTTTTACTGCGGCAACAGACCTTAAAGACAGCCGCATGATAATTTCTCCCAGTAGCGTTATGACCCTGATCGAACAGCCTTTCAATTATTATTTCCAGAATATGCTAAACCTGCAGAAACGGGAAACCAGCCTGGTGCTGGATTATTCCCCCCTGCAGCTCGGACTGCTGGTTCATGAGGTATTTGCACTTATCTGGGAACGGATTATGGACGAATATCAGGGTGGAAAAATACATCAAGATTTCAACCTTACACAGAATAATTTTACCGAGCTTGCTCTGGACAGCTACCTGATGAGAAATCCGGAACTGCTTCTGCAGAAACCGCATAATCACTCTGAACTGTATTTCCAGAAGATCATCAGGGGCTTTATCGAGGATTCCCTGAAAAAATTTATCGCGGAATGTGAGATCAGCTTCACTGATCAGGAAATCCGCATTTTGCCTGAAGCTAAAAATCAGAACGAAAACATCGCTTTATTTGATCTTGATAGCGTTTCTTTAGAACTCCGGGGACGGGCTGATCTCAGGATTGAAGTTTTGCCTTCAGGCAGGAAACATATCTATGATTACAAAACCGGAAAATTCAATAAATCTTTAAGCAGACAATATGCCGCCCAGTTGTATATGTATCACAGGCTGTATTACGATCTGGCTCAGGAAACCGGGAAATGGATATTTTTCGTTACAGATCAGCAGTTGCAGGATTTTTCCCGTATAAATATTACTTACCAGGAATTGGAAGCCAGCCTGCAGTCCGCCTTGACGGAAATCTTTAAAAACGGCTATACCCTGGGGGAGAGAGCAGCTCTTTATGAAGATGATGAACTCACCCGCCGTTCGCTGGTCAAGCAAAGGAGAAACAACTAATGAAACCACGTATCATTCGCGCCAGCGCGGGAACGGGAAAAACTTACCGTCTCTCTCTCGAATTCATCGGATTGCTGCTTAAATACCGTGAAACACTCAGTTTTGAAGAAATAGTGGTGATAACCTTTACCCGCAAGGCAACCAGCGAGATCCGGCAGCGCATCATCTCATTTCTGCGGCAGATCGTCGAAAAAGATGCTGCTGCTGCAGAACTTATCAGCAGTCTGCAGAAATTCTATCCTGATCTTGTCATGGACAAGGCGGCAGAGGAATTTTTACAAAAAGTATATCGTCAGATCATTACGAATAAAGCAAAACTCAATATCAGCACACTTGATTCCTTTATAAATCAGATTTTCAAGTCACTCATTGCGCCTTATCACAATATTGCCGAATATGACATTGATCCTCTATATAACGAAAAGATATTACCGCAGCTCTATGAAGAACTGCTGACGGATGCTAATTTCCACTGGCTGCAGAAAATTTTTTATACCACCCACAGCCGCAATATCTCTTCTTATGATGACTTCATCAAAAAAATTCTGGATGAACGCTGGCTCTTTGAATTCTACTGGCGTGCCGGGATAAAAGAAGGTGATTCTTCAGCAGCAGGCAAAATAGCTCTGCAGGTTTTGCAGGCGGCTGCCGGGGAATTCTGCCATACTTTTTCGGAGCTCCTGGCTCAGCATTACAGCGGTTTCCCACTTAACAAGATATTTCCCAAAGACTGGCTTAATGTGATCAGCAAATTGGTTATTACGGAGCAACCAGCGCCGGATGATATTTCCCTGCTGCTGCAACAACTCCTTGCAGATGAGGATTTTCTGGAAAAAAACCGCAGCCTGGCTATGGCTAAAGGGAATATCTGGAATGGCACTTATCTTCTTAAAGGCAATAAAATGCTGGATGCCAAATTGCTACTCACTGAATTGCAGGAAGACCTGCTGCAGAGCTGGAAGCTGTATCTTTATTACCTGCTGGCGGTTCCGGAACAGGCTGTCATTCTCCAAATCGCACAACTGGTCTTTGCAAAATATGATGAACTTAAATTCAGGGAAAAGGTGTTCACCTATTCCGATCTGGCAACTTATACCTGGAAATATCTCTATGATCCGGAAATCTCACTGATAGATAATTATGAAGTATTAAATATTTTTTATGAACAGCTTGCCTACCGCATTAGGTTCATTCTCATTGATGAATTTCAGGATACCAGCATTTTGCAATGGAACATCTTCTCCCCGCTGATCAGCGAGATCATTTCCGGCAGCGGTGTCAGCGAAATCGGCAGCGTCATCATTGTCGGGGATGAAAAGCAGGCAATTTACGCCTGGCGTTCCGGTGAACGTGATCTGCTGAATAATATGGAGTTAATGTTCCCCGGTCAATTTGCATCCGAATCACTTACAACATCATACCGCAACAGTCTGGCAATTATTCAATTCGTCAACCGCCTTTTTGGTAATACCGCTTTTACGGCTCTCACAAATAAAGCAGGTCTGGACTGGAAATATGAAGAAGTTGCCACTAACAGTAAAACTGCTGGTTACTGCCGTTTTCAGATTACCTGCCTTTCCAGGGAAGACGGGAATGATGATTTCGAAAATGCAGTAGCGGGTTTTATTGATAATACTTATTTGCCGGCACTGGAAACCGGGCAGATAGATCCCCGCAATACAGCCATCCTCACCCGCACCCGCAAAGAGATAAATGCCATCTGCTCAGTATTGCGGGAAAGGGGTATCGGTTATATTGATGAAGCGGGAAATTCACTGCTGCAGCATCGTGCCGTGAAACCGCTGCTCTTTCTTTTGCGCTGGTTCAATAACCTGGATTTCTACAGTCTGGTTCAATTTCTGCGCAGCGATCTGCTGCTCTGTGATTCCCGAACCCTTAAGGAGATCCTCGTTCTCTGGAAAACTTCCCGGAAAGAAAAAACCAGCTTTTACCTGAAGCTTTATAATGAATTCAGGGCATATCCGATAGTCAGGATTTTAACAGAATTGCATCAGTTGCGGCTGCAGCCCCTGGAACTGGCAAAAACAGCCTTGCGTAAATTGAATTTCTGTAAAACATTTGCTCAGGAAACCGATCTGGTCAATCTGCAAAAAATCCTCGATGTTATCGCCCGTCAATTCCTGCTGCAGCTTGATTTTCCGCATGATCTTTCCGGTCTGCTGCGCTTTCTGGAAGAAAAGGAAAGTTCCGAAGAATTGCTCCAGGCAGGCATTCAGCAGCAGGATGCTCTGAAGATCATGTCTATCCACAAGTCGAAAGGACTGGAATTCGATACCGTTATTCTGATGCTGAAAAGCTCTTCCGGCAGGGGGGGGGCTCAGGAATTAACCATATATCCCGACTTTGATGAACATTATGCAAACCTCACGGATTGCTTCTTTTCCTATTATTTCACTTCGCTGATTGAAGCCACTTCCCGTGCTTCTCTGGCATTGCGCCAGCAGAAAAAGGAAACTATTGAAGCTGTTAATATCTGGTATGTGGCGTTGACGCGAGCCAAAAGAAACCTGCTGGGTTTATTTACTTACGGCAATAAGAATGGCATAGAAGGCTATTTGAAAGAAGTGGATAGCGATGACCTGAAAACCAATAAACTGATGATCCACAGCCTGCTTTCCGAATTTGAGAAGGAATCCGTGATAAATGGCAATGACCTGCTTATCGAATATGGAAGACTGGAAAAATATCAGGAAAAACTGGAGATCAAGGTTATGGTTCTGGATTCCGCTACCGATGTTTCCCGCTGGTTTGAAGCCCCTCCAGCTGATACTCTTCTGCCCCGAGACAACTGGGAGAAATGTCTGCAGCCGGAAATTCTCAAAGCGGAAACTCATGCCCGCCTGCTGGGTAATCTGGCGCATTATTATCTCGAACAAATCGAGTTCGATGAACCCCGCCAGCGTGAACTGGCACTCCAGGCAACGCTCAATTACTACGGCAATCTGATACCTGCCGACCGTATCAGGTCAGTTGCTGCGCAGTTACAGGCTTTTCTGCATGATAATGCCGCATATTTCGCTGAAAAGTACTGGGATGTTGTGTATCGGGAATTTGCCATTTTTAATGATAAAAAAGAGGAATTCCGTATAGACCGCCTGCTCGTCAGTCATACCCGTCGGGAAATTGTCATTCTGGATTATAAGACCGGCAGGATCACAGATCAATGGCAGTTAGATAATTATAAAAAGATAATTAAGAACATTCCCTTCGTTAAAAAGCACAATTATAGTGTCAAAGACGGGATTTTTCTCAGTATAAACATTTCCTGAATATTAGGGAGGATAATTTTATGAGTAAACTAATGGTTTCAGTTTCGGGAGTCCGAGGTATCTATGGTGATACTCTCACTCCTGATCTTGCTCTCAGGTACGCGGCCCATTTCGGTATTTATTCCCGGCGAGGGAAAATCATCGTGGGCAGAGATTCACGCACTACCGGCATCGCCATGTTCCATGCCGTGGTTGCCGGATTATTGAGTGTAGGCTGTGACGTTGTTGACCTGGGCATCGTTTCCACTCCTGCCGTGCTGCTGGTGGTGGAAAAAGATGCTGATGCCGCCGGCGGTATTTCTGTCACTGCTTCGCATAATCCGGAAGAATGGAATGCAATGAAATTCGTTGGCGAAAACGGTATGTTCCTCTTCCCTGAAAAAGCCGATAATTTCCTTAACAGCCTGGATACGCTTCCCGGCTGGCTACGATATGACGGGATGGGTACTCTAAGTACTTTTGATAATGCCACGGCAATACATATTGAGGCTATTTTAAACATTCCCTATCTTGATCTGGAAAAGATCAGAAAAGCAAAATTCAAGGTGGTTATTGATTCCGTCAATGGCGCCGGAGGTCTCATCTCACCACTGCTGCTGCGTCAACTCGGCTGCGAAGTGATTGAACTTAATTCCGAGCCTACAGGTATTTTTGCCCATCCGCCTGAACCTCTGAATGAAAATCTTACCCAGTTATGTGCTGCCGTAAGAAAATCAAAAGCAGATATAGGTTTTGCCACTGATCCCGATGTCGATAGACTCAGCATTGTAGATGAAAACGGAGCTTGTCTCAGTGAAGAATTTTCGCTGCTGCTGGCAGAAGATTTTATTCTTTCCCGTAAACCGGGAACAGTGGTCACCAATCTTTCCTCATCAATGGCTTCGGAAGATATCGCCGCACGTTACGGCTGCAGTGTCATTCGCACTCGCATTGGCGAGATCAACGTCGGCAAAAAAATGCTGGAACTGCAAAGCCCCGTCGGAGGAGAAGGAAATGGCGGCATCATCTGTCCCGAGGTGCACTATACGCGCGATGCACCTGCCGGAATCGCTCTCATACTAGCCTATATGGCTCAAAGCGGGAAAAGCATCAGCACTCTCGCTGAAGTAATCCCCCGCTATTACTTCAAAAAAGACAAGATCAAGGTCGTTCCCGAGAAACTCGACAGCGTCATGGATAATGCAGAAAAAATCGCCCTGGTCAATAAAGTCGACCGCACAGACGGCATTAAGATCCTCGGCGATAAATACTGGATTCACATCCGTAAAAGCGGTACCGAACCCATAGTCCGCGTCTATGTGGAAAGTGATTCCGCTACCCGTAGCTCCGAACTTTGCGCCGAAACCATTACCAGGTTGCTAAAAGGGATAACATAAGCAGCTTTTTTCGCAGCCGGGATTTTGCATAGGACATCCCGGCTGCTGATTCATAATCTCAGCCCCATTTCTGCCTCCTGAGCAGGATTTTTTTCTAAATCACATACATAATACTTCTCTGACTCTTAGGCTGCCATTATACCCGCTCTAAAGCCGGTGTTTCCAAAATATCCTAAATCCAATCCCCTGATGTGCCAGACTCCAGCCACAACAAGAAACATACCCGTATTTTTTTGCGGGTATGTTTCTTGTTGTGGCTGTACGGCAGATGTATAATTATTCCTGAAATAATTAATAGTTAATTAAATTTAAAAATACATTACATAACATATTGAAATATTGTTATTAAGTTAATCAGAGTTGAAAGAACAAAGGTTCGTTCTATAGGTAAAATACTAATAAATAGTAAATAAACTAATAGCAAATAATATTAATATATTCTGTAAATACAATAGCCGAGGAGTGTAAAAAAGGCGTATATGAGCTTTATGAGGGCTTATGAAAAAAGTTTACCGAGAGTAATGAGGTGGCCTGAAATGGTTGAAGTATTTAAACCAATATATATCAATGAGTTATGTATGATAAATCGGAGGTTTGAAAAAAGACCTTAAAGTAAGCTAACTTATTGCAAAAAAAATATTTGACATTGGTCAGGCAGGGTATAAACTGTCTCTGAAAATAAAAGATAAAATTTTCAGTGAAAAAATATGTAATTGAAGCGAGGAACTTATGTCAGAAAGTACCTATAATGCCAGTAATATTAAGGTGCTGAAGGGACTGGAAGCGGTTCGGAAGCGTCCGGCGATGTATATCGGGGGGACGACGGAGCGTGGACTTCATCATCTTGTATATGAGGTTGTGGACAACAGCATTGATGAGGCGTTGGGTGGTTATTGCGACAGGATTGATGTGGTGATACACCCGGATGGATATGTAACGGTGATCGATAATGGACGGGGAATACCGGTAGAGATTCATAAAACGGAGAAGGTGCCGGCAGTAGAGGTTGTAATGACCGTATTGCATGCCGGAGGTAAGTTTGATGACAAGACGTACAAAGTATCCGGTGGATTGCATGGAGTGGGTGTATCGGTTGTAAACGCTCTCTCGGAACGTCTTGAGGTTTATATCAAGAAAGAAGGCAAGTTATATTTTCAGGCTTATGAACGTGGCATACCGGTAACCAAGCTGTCGGTTTTGGAGAATATAGCAGATGTAAATGAATCCGGAACCAGGATCAAGTTTAAACCTGACACGACAATCTTTGAGACTGTGGAATTCAGTTTTGATTATCTGAGTGTACGTCTGCGAGAGCTGGCGTTTTTAAATCGCGGTGTATCCATCTTTCTTCTTGATGAGCGTAACGGCAAAAAACATGAGTTCAGGTATGAAGGTGGTATTGTAGAATTTGTCTCTTATCTGAATGTTAATAAGAAACCTTTAATCCCGGAGCCATTATTCATTGAAGGAACAAAGGACGACATCGAGTTTGAGATGGCGCTGCAGTATAATGAATCTTTTCAGGAAACTATATTGAGTTTTGCCAATAATATAAACACGATTGAAGGTGGAACGCATCTAATCGGATTCAAGTCGGCGCTGACACGTTCAGTAAATACTTACATCCGTAATGATAATAGTATGAGCAAGGAAAAGGTGATGCCTCAAGGCAGTGACATTCGCGAAGGGCTGGTAGCAGTACTTTCCGTGAAACTGAGTAATCCGCAGTTTGAGGGTCAGACGAAGACCAAGCTGCAGAATTCCGATGTGGAAAGCATGGTTAATTCTGTGGTCTATGAGAAGCTTATGACCTATTTTGAGGAAAATCCATCACAGGCAAAAGCGATCTGCATGAAAGCGTTGTTAGGTGCCCGTGGCAGGGAAGCAGCACGCAAGGCCAGGGAATTGACGCGTCGGAAATCAGTGCTGGAAAGCGGAAGTCTTCCAGGTAAACTGGCTGACTGCTCCATTCAGGACCCCACGCAAACTGAAATATTCCTGGTGGAGGGAGATTCTGCCGGTGGTTCCGCTAAAATGGGCAGAGACCGCACATTCCAGGCGATCCTGGCATTGTGGGGCAAGATGCTGAATACGGAGAAAGCGCGTATCGACCGGGTGTTGAATAATGACAAGATCCAGCCGATCATTTTAGCATTAGGAGCCGGTATCGGGCAGGAATTTGATATAACCCGTCTACGTTATAACAAAGTTATCATCATGGCAGATGCGGACGTGGATGGTCAGCATATAGCCACACTGCTGCTGACATTCTTTTTCCGGTATATGCGTCCGCTGGTGGAAGAAGGGCATGTGTTCATCGCACGTCCACCGCTATTTCTGATCAGTAAAGGTAAAAAGAAAAAATACGTTTATTCCGATATTGAGCGTAATACTGCCATCGAGGATTTTGGTGGTTCCAAGGGCTTGCACGTGCAGCGTTATAAAGGACTGGGCGAAATGAATGCCGAACAGCTTTGGGAAACCACGCTTGATCCCAGCCGTCGCATTTTGACATCGGTGAAGATTGATGACGCCATTGAAGCAGACCGGATATTTACCGTGCTGATGGGTGACGAAGTGGAGCCACGCCGCCAGTTTATTGAAGAAAATGCCGTTTACGTCACAGTTGACGTATAAGGGGGAATGAATGATACACGATAGATCAAGAATTGAAAGTATAGAAATAGATGAAGTTTTAAAGAAAGCGTACATGGCTTATTCCATGAGCGTTATTGTTTCCCGGGCACTGCCGGATGTGCGTGATGGCTTAAAACCATCACAGCGTCGCATATTATTTGCTATGAATGAACTGAACCTGTCACCTGGTAAAGGTTTTAGAAAATGCGCCAAGATCGCCGGCGATACTTCCGGTAATTATCATCCGCATGGTGAACAGGTTATTTATCCCACGATGGTTCGAATGGCGCAACCCTGGAGTTTGCGTTATATGCTGGTTGACGGACAGGGTAATTTTGGTTCCCAGGATGGTGATCCCCCGGCTGCGATGCGTTATACGGAAGCCCGGTTGCAGCAGGGAGCCGTGGAACTGATGGCAGACCTGGAAAAGGAAACAGTAGATTTTCAATCTAATTACGATGATACACGGCAGGAGCCGAAAGTATTTCCTTCCAAATTTCCCAACCTGCTGGTAAATGGTTCCACAGGTATCGCCGTAGGTATGGCGACAAATCTTTCACCTCATAATATTGGCGAAGTATGTGACGGGATCATTGCTTTAGTTGATGACCCTGAGCTTACTCCGCTTGATATGTTAAATTATATCGAAGGACCAGATTTTCCCACGGGTGGCTATATCATAGGAAAGGCAGGTATCCGGGATTATTTTGAAACCGGCAGCGGCAGAGTGATGATGCGCGGTAAGGCTGCCATTGAATTGAAGACTAACGGTGCCGAGTTGATCGTAATCACAGAAATACCCTATATGATAAGTAAAACCCTGCTCATCGAGAAGATCGTGAGTCTGGTAAAAGAAAAACGCATTGAAGGAATTGCCGATATCAGAGATGAATCCGGACGACAGGGTATGCGCCTGGTGATCATGATCAAACGGAATGCAGAAGGCAGTGCTGTTTTAAACAAACTGTATAAATATACACAGTTGCAGTCCAGTTTCAGTGTAAGCAATCGCTGTCTGGTGGGCGGAGTGCCCAAAGTGCTGAACATAAAGGAATTGATTGAGGAATTTATCAAGTTTCGTCATGAAGTCATCGTGCGCAGAACACAATTTGAACTGGATAATGCGGAAAAGCGTCTGCACATTCTGGAAGGACTGCGCATAGCCCTAGATAATATTGATGAAGTGATAGCGACGATACGTGCTTCGAGCAGTACCCAGGATGCCAGTGATAATCTGCAGGCGAAATTCAATCTCAGTGAGATTCAGGCAAGAGCAATTCTTGATATGCGTTTGCAGAAACTCACGGGACTGGAAAGAGAGAAACTGGAAGCGGAATATAACGATATTCTGGCAACAGTGGCGCGTTTACAGGAAATACTGGCAACGCGGGAGCTGCGCATGAATATTATCAAGGAAGAAACTCAGGAAATCAGAGATAGATTTGCAGATCCCAGAAGAACAGTCATTCTGGAGGGCTCTACCGATATTGAGACTGAAGATATGATCGCCGATGAAGAGATGGTAGTCACAATTTCGCATGAAGGTTATATCAAGCGGATGTCCAGCGATACATACCGCAAGCAGGGGCGCGGAGGCAAAGGACTTTCCGGTTCCAATCTGAAAGAGGAAGATTTTGTGGAATCCATTTTTGTAGCTTCAACGCATGCTTATATACTTTTCTTCACAAATCTAGGCAGATGTTACTGGCTGAAGGTGCACAGGATTCCCAAGGTTGGCAGATCCGCGCGTGGAAAAGCTATCGTGAATCTTATTCAGATCCAGCGGGAGGAAAAGATAGAATCCTTTGTGACGGTACGTGATTTTGAACAACCCTATTTCATCACAATGGTTACCCGCAAGGGAACTGTAAAAAAGACAGACCTGCAGGCATACAGTCATCCTCGCGTAACAGGAATTATTGCCATCAACCTTGATGAAGATGATCAGTTGATTGATTCCCAGATCACAGAAGGGGGGAATGACATAATTCTGGCCACAAAGTATGGGTTTGCTAACCGCTTTAGTGAAGAAGACGTACGTTCAGTAGGCAGAAATTCCCGTGGTGTACGTGGAATCAGTTTGCGTGATGATGATGTGGTTGTGGCGATGGTCATCGTAAAAAGAGAAGGCACGCTGCTGGCGATCAGTGAAAACGGTTACGGTAAACGTACTTTTATCAATGACTACAATAAAACGAAACGCGGGTCTAAAGGTGTTATCACGCTGCGTACAACGGCACGCAACGGCAATCTCATCGCCTTAATGGAAGTGGTTGATAATGATGATCTGATGATAGTTACCAAAGATGGTATGATCATCCGTCAGTGCGTGGATAAGATCTCTGTAATCGGCAGAAATACTCAGGGTGTGCGTCTGATTGGCTTGAATAAGGGTGATAAGGTATTTGATATTGCCCGTATCACGCCGGAAGATGAAGATGACACTGAGTTTGATGAAACAGAAATTGAAGGTGAAGAAAACGGCGATGAAGAAGTAATTTCCGAAGATTCACCGGACATAATAGATGATGAAGATGATAATGATGTTGACAATGAGGAATCCCCTTTAACAATAGATGACGATTCTGTTGAGGAAGATGAAGACTTTCCGGAAGCAGATACACGGGATTCGGTTCAGGAAGAACTTGATCTTTAAGTAGAGGTTGCTATGAAAAAGACTTGGAAATTCTGGTATTGGTTGTCGCTGCTGCTTTTGCTGGTTATTGGAAGCTGTGCAGTTCGTTATTTGCCGGTAGGTTCACCGGGAGCGCAGATCATCAATGATGCTTATCTGTATCGTGATTCAGATACGGAACTGGTGGCGCAATGCCGTTACTGGTCTCGCGAGCCGCAGAATCTGAATGATTACTTCACTACTTTTTACGTTAGTGTGAAGAATAATAAAGAACAAAAGCTCCAGGTGGCAAAGACTGATTTTGCTCTTTTAGATCAGAATGGTAATCAGTTCGATCCTCTTACGGTTGAGCAGATTGAGGATATTCTGCTGCATAATGAATTGCAGTATCTGGTGATCAAAAACGTGGAAGAAAAGGAAGTAGACCGCCTGGTAACGCTAAATGACCAGACAAATATTCTGGAAGAATGGCGTCGTGCCAAGCGTAACCTTCTCTCCGATTCTTTCGGATTTGGAGAAATCTATCCTAATGCCAAGAGGTCAGGATACATTTTTTTCCCCAAAGCAAAAGTAAGTAATGACGAGCTGACTTTGATCTATAAAGATAAGCTGCTCAAATTTCGACGCTGAATTTTTCAGGTTGTGTAGTAATAATTGAAGCCCTGTCCGCAGGGCTTCTTTTTGTAGAAGCAATTCAGTATATAAGGCTTTTACGCCCAATAAACCTAATATGAACCTTATGTATAAAGGGCATCAGGCGCATAATGCTTATTCATTTTTAAAAAATATATTCCGGCATCTTCCCGTTTTATTATTCATGATGTGGAGTGGTGAGTGTAATCATTCACAAGGTAGTCTCGTAATACCGAGTCAACCTTACGCTATATAAATATATCCCTGGCAGGAAAATGAAACTCCACAACGGTGATATATTTAAAAGTTTCGGGGGGATGCGTGTTTAAGAAATATATTGGCTTGACAAAGAGGGGTTACATAATTTCTTTTCAGAATCTTAAAGAATTGAATTATAATGGAGTAAAATATGCTTGATTTATTAGGAAAAACGAAGCGCAGTCATAATGCGGGTGAATTAGGAATGGCTCAAAAAGGGCAGCAGGTAACGCTTATGGGCTGGGTGCATCGCAGGCGTGATCTGGGTAATTTGATTTTTATTGATCTTCGGGATGTGACTGGAATTGTGCAGGTTGTTTTTCAGCCGGAGAAGGAAGCTTTGCAGGAAAAAGCGCATAGATTGCGTAATGAGTTTGTGATCGGGATAACCGGCACCGTAAAACCCCGCAGCGAAGGTAATATGAATACGGATATGGCAACAGGTGAGATCGAAGTGGAAGCAGATGAACTTTTGCTGCTCAATATATCAGAACCGTTGCCGGTGCAGATCAATGATAAGATTCTGGCAGATGAAAATCTACGTCTGCAATACCGTTATCTTGATTTGCGGCGTCCTGTTTTGAAAGAAAAAATATTGAAACGGCACCAGGTGATTTTTGCTATTCGTGAATTCTTGAATGAACGGGGATTTTATGAAATCGAGACGCCGACTTTGATGAAAAGCACTCCGGAAGGTGCCCGTGATTACCTGGTACCCAGCCGTGTATATCCCGGGAAATTTTTTGCCCTTCCCCAGAGTCCGCAGATCTATAAACAGCTTCTGATGATAGCCGGTTTTGATAGATATTTTCAGATTGCACGCTGCTTTCGTGATGAAGACCTGCGGGCAGATCGCCAGCCGGAATTTACTCAGCTTGATATGGAAATGAGTTTTATTACTCCCGATGACATTTTCACCATTAATGAAGAATTATTTAAATACGTTTTTAAGAAATGCCTGGATATTGATTTGCAAATCCCGTTCCCGCGTTTGACCTATCGTGAATCTATGCGGCGTTTCGGTATTGATAAACCTGACCTCCGTTTTGGTATGGAATTGACAGATTTGAGCGGAATCGTGAGCGCCAGTGAATTTAAAGTGTTTAAGGATGCCCTGGAAAATGGCGGCTCCATACGCTGTGTGGCAGTCCCCGGATGTGCAGAATATTCACGCAAACAGATTGACGGATTGACCGATATTGCCAAACATCTGGGTGGCAAAGGACTGGCCTTCTGCAAAGTACTGGAAGGAGATCTGACTGCCGGGATCAGCAAGTTTTTATCAGATGAGGAAAAGCTGGAAATCATCAAGGCTTCGTCCGCCCAGGATGGGGATCTGTTGCTTTTTGTCGCGGATTCTGATAAAATTGTTTTTAAAGTGCTGGCAGAAATCAGGAACTATTTCGGGCGAGAACTGCAGCTTTATGTTCCGGCGGAATTTAATTTTTTGTGGGTGACGGAATTCCCTATGTTTGAATACAATGAAGATGCTGCCAGATGGGAAACCATGCATCACATGTTCACCATGCCCAAGGAAGAGCATTTGCATTATTTTGAAGAAGAAAATTCTCTGGATAAGATTGACGGACAGCTATATGACCTGGTATGCAACGGAGTGGAACTTTCTTCCGGCAGTATCAGATGTCACCGTCTGGATATCCAGCGCAAGATATTTGACGTTCTTGGTTTCACTGAAGAAGAACTGCAGCGGAAATTCGGATTTTTCCTCACCGCACTCAAATATGGCACGCCACCGCATGGCGGAATAGCTCCCGGTATAGACCGGATGGTGATGCTCATGACCAGAGCTGCGAGTCTGCGTGACGTGATCGCTTTCCCCAAAAGCCTGCAGGCAGTAGACATGATGAGCGACGCTCCGGGCATTGTTGACGAAAAACAGCTTGAGGAACTGGGCTTGCTTATTCTCCGCAAAGACGAATAAAGCTGCTGATATATTATAAATGAAAATAACTGCCGTTACGTTAGGATGTAAGCAGAACCAGTATGAAACCAGTTGCATAATGGATGATTTCTTGTCCAGAGGCTGGGAAAAGACGGATTTCAGCAGTGAGGCAGACGTTTATCTCATCAATACCTGCACAGTGACGAACCGGACAGATTTCAAGAGTCGTAATGCCATTCGCAAAGCCTTGAAGATGAAGGAATTATACCCGCAGGCAAAAGTCGTCGTTACCGGCTGTTATACCCAGAGAAATGAGGAAGATGTCAGGAAACTGGGAAATATTGACCTGGTGATTGATAATAACAAGAAGAACTTGATATATAAAGCCGTTACGGAAGATTTTGTTCCGGAATTTCAGGATATTATCCAGGCAATAGAATATAGCGAACACAGCACAGGTAATATGCCGGATCGCAGTCGTGCCTTTATCAAAATACAGGATGGCTGCAATTTTTTTTGTGCTTATTGTGCGGTGGCCTGGGCACGTGGTCCCTCGCGCAGCCGCCAGCGGGAAAATATTCTGGCACAGGTGCAGCAACTGGTGACGCAGGGATTTCGGGAATTCGTCATTTCCGGTATAAACCTGGGATTATACGGCTATGACCAAGAGGGTGATTATCACCTGGAAAATCTATTAGCTGACATGGACGAAATCAAAGGGGTGGAAAAGATCAGGATCTCTTCTCTGGAACCGCAGCTTTTTAATGAATCCGTATTGCAGCAGATCGCCAGGAGTAAAAAGATATGTCCTCATTTCCATATTCCTCTGCAAACCGGTAGTGATGTGCTGCTGCATTCTATGGGCAGACATTATACGATTGCAGACTTTAAAGAAATATTGCATAAAATTCTGCAGATTATGCCCGATGCAGCACTGGGATTGGACGTGATCACCGGATTGCCTGGAGAAACTGACGCAATATTTACAGAAACCTACCGGTTTCTTCAGGAGCTGCCGATAGCATATCTGCACGT
Organism: Candidatus Cloacimonadota bacterium; assembly: GCA_021736135.1. Taxonomy (GTDB): domain Bacteria; phylum Cloacimonadota; class Cloacimonadia; order Cloacimonadales; family TCS61; genus JAIPGO01. The sequence goes on along the minus strand of JAIPGO010000005.1, from coordinate 32,839 downwards.
ATTTCCCTTTTCCCGGCGACCAGGTACAAAAGCCTGGTCTATGCCGCAACAGATAAATGGCACTATTATTAAAGCGAGAGTAGATAAGCTTTTGCAGCTTTCTCTTACTAAAAAAGACCTATATATGAACAGACTGATCAAGGATAATATTATTCTCAGCGGGAGCGTGGAAAACAGGCAGGATGGTTATTATACTCTGCTCAGCGATCATTATGTAAGGGCGTATTTTGAGGTTGGTAACTCTGCCGCTGGTGACCTGGTAAAGGGAAGATCTGTAGGCGTTTTCCGTGATGGTGTGCTTCTGGAGATGTGCTTATGATCGAACTGAAGAATATCAGTATCGGATTTAATGAACAATCTGTTCTGCAAAACATTAATCTTCAGATCAGGGAACAGGAAACATTGCTCATCGTAGGTCAAAGCGGTAGTGGTAAAAGTGTGCTGGTGAAGATCATCGATGGGCTGCTGCCACACGACGAAGGCAGCGTCATCATTGACGGAGAGGACCTTCAAAACAGCCGCGGGCAATCTGCATTGCTCATCCGTCAGAAACTGGCAATGCTATTTCAGGGTAGTGCTCTTTTAGATTCGCTCAATGTTTATCAGAATGTTGCCTTGCCTCTGCTGGAGCACACACGGCTGTCTGAAAGTGAAATATTCCAGCAGGTAACTGATAAACTGGCAATGGTTGGTTTGAGCGGAATAATGAAACGTTTTCCTTCCGAACTCAGCGGCGGGATGAAGAAACGCGTAGCTCTGGCACGTGCCATTATTACTAACCCTAAATATATCATCTATGATGAACCAACTACTGGACTTGATCCTGTTATTGCCGGGGAAATCATTGAATTAATCAAAAATCTTCATCAGCAGCAGGAAGTGGCAACCATCATCGTTACCCACGACCTCTACTGCATCGAAAGAATAGGAGGCAGGATCGTTATGCTTGCTGATACTGATATAATCTTTGACGGTAATCTTGATGAATTTAAAAATGCCGGAGACAGCAGGATCAGAAGATTCCTGTATTCCACGGACAGGATAGAAATATGAAATTTTATGAAAAACAGAGTCGCACAAACTTTAATGTCGGCTTATTCGTTATTGTCAGTATTACCATTCTGGTTTTCGGTTATCTCTGGCTGATAAATTACCTGGAACGGGGCAGAATGACCAGTATGACCATTGCTTTTCCGGAAGTTGGCAGCCTGGAACTCGGTGATGGGGTTTTAATTCTGGGAGTTAATCGCGGTAAAGTTTCCGATATCAGGCTTGATATTGACCGCGTACTGGTGGATATTGCCGTTAAACTGGACGAACCTCTGCGTCAGGGCAGCGAATTCTGGGTAAAAAACACTTCCGTTATGGGCAGCACGCGCATTATTCTGGTTCCCGGAAAAGGCAAATCATTTCTCCCCGTTGACAAGATACTGGAAGGCAAAACAGCTTCGGGATTTTCCAGTGTGCTCAGTGAAGCCGAAGATATTATGACGGAACTGAAAATATTTCTCAAAGAGCTTAATTCTTCCGATAACATCGTCAGCAAATATTCCCGGCTTGCCGATTCCCTGCAGCTTGGCGTTAAGAACGTCAATGAACTTCTGGAACGGAATGACGGTAATATTGATGAATTGATAGTTAATCTGGAAAAGATAACAGCCGGCATCCTGCTTCTGCTGGAAAATAACAGCGCTAGAATTGACAGTACTATTACCGGTACAGAACAACTGGTCACGGATCTGAATAAAACAAACATCTCTCTGCAGCAACTCGTGGAAAAACTGCAGAATGAGCATTCAACCCTGGGTGAATTGACAGGTAATGATGAACTATATCGTTCTCTGCTGCAGTCAGTTGCCGGACTGGACAGCCTGCTGGCTGATATAAAGAATAATCCTAAAAAATATTTTAGTGTAAAAGTTTTTTAAATTATGAAAAAATTCCTGCTTATTTCTATCTTGTTCACCTTAGCATTCCCACTCATTGCCCAGTATTTCGGCAAGAACAAGATCCAGCCACAGAAGATTGACTGGAATAATATCCAGACTATGCATTTTGACATCTATTATCCAGCGCGTGATGATGACTTTGGCAAAATCGTGGCTTTATGTGCTGAAGAAGCATACTACTATATCAGAGAAGATTTCAGAACTCCTGTCAAGCAGCGCATTCCCATAATTTTTTATAGTACTCATCAGGAATTTGAATCTACTAACGTAATTCCCAATCTGCTCAGCGAAGGCGTAGGCGGTTTTACTGAAAGCATGAATAATCGCGTTGTGATGCCTTTTTCCGGCAGTTACCGTGAAATGGAGCAAACCCTGATCCACGAAATGACACATGCTTATGTTAATGAACTATCACGAGGGAGGATTGGAAATACCGGCAGACGTTCTTTGCCTTTCTGGCTTAGCGAAGGATTACCGGAATTTATCTCCATTAATGGTAAACGCACTTATAACAATATGTTCATTATTGATCTAGTGCTTAACAACAATCTTATCAACCTGGAAGAAGTCGGAGGTTATTATGCTTATCGGGAAGGCGAATCCTTTCTGAATTTTATTGAGCAGGAATATGGCAGAGATAAGGTGATGGATATTTTTTACTCGGCCCGCAGCGATACTCAGAATGCCATGATGAAAAGAATTTTCAATGTTCCTTTCCTGGAACTGCAGCAGCGTTGGGAAAATTCTCTGAAACGCCGGTATTTTGCCATGTACAATGATTATCGGGTGCCTTATGAGGTCTATGAAAGAAGAACTGATTCTCAAAAAGATGGTTCTTCCATGAATGTAGCACCGCGCTATGCACCCGAAGGTCTGCGTTATGCCTGGTTCGCCAACCGGAAACTTACTGATGGGATCTGGTTTGCCGACCGTAGCGATCTGGGAAATGACCGGGAATTGATTCGCAGTGCCGTGACCGGAGAACTGGAAGAATTCCATTTCAAGCGTAATAACCTGAGCTGGTTTCCCGATGGTAAAAGAATTGCCTTTGCTGCTAATACTTCTTTCGGTGACCGCATTCAGATTCTCGATGTAAATAAAGAACATATCGCGAAGTCCGTTAGTTTTGATTCCATCAATGTTGTTTATGAACTGGATGTTTCACCGGATGGTAAAAAGATAGTTTTTAACGGTATTAAAGGTACTTCCACAGATATTTTTATTTATGACCTGGAACAGGAAACGCTGCAGCAACTCACGCAAGACAAATATTATGATGGTGCACCACGCTGGTCGTCTGATGGCAAGCACATAGTTTTCTATTCTGAAAGGCTCCCACTCCAATCCCGGGAAAATCTGCATATTTTTGATAAATCCGTGCGCAATATCTATTATTGTGATCTGGAATCAAATGAATTTTACCAGGTCACAGATAGCGCCAGCGATAACTATAACCCTGTCTGGAGCGCTGATGGCTCTAAGATCCTTTACATTTCAGATGAAGATATGATCACCAATATACGCATCATTGATCTAAAAAATGCCAGAGAAGCACAGGTGACTGATGTGCTCTGCGGAGTTCTCAATTTTGATCTAAGCCGTAATGATGAATACATACTGCTCTCCTGTTTTTATAATGGAGCCTGGGATTTGTTTCAGAAAACTGCTCCGCTGGACAGCCTCCAATGGCAGGATTCTCACCTTCCTCAGAAAGTAAAACTGGCTGATGATTTCTGGGAGCGTTATGATATTGAACGTATCCGCTATTTCGGGAAAACCAATCTCGCCTTCAAGAAACCGGCTTCTCATCAGAATATCGATCCCGAACTCGCCGAAATGTATGACATAAAAATTGATTATGGTCCTGATACAACCATAGTGGAAGAAAACCGGCGTATTGACCGGCGTCCTACTGAAGAAAACGAGCCTGAGATCATTCCCTATAAACTGAAATGGAAAATTGATAACTTCTGGGGCGGTCTCGCCTATAACTCCACCGGTACTTATGCCCTGCTTAATATCTGGGCAAGTGATATCCTCGGTAATCATTCCCTATACAGCAGTTTTAACGTGTCCGGTGAAATAGAAAGTTCCAGCTTCAGTTTTCAATATCTTGATCTAACGCGCCGTGATGATTATGGTGGAGGTGTTTTCTATCTGAATGACGAAACTCTTTATCGTAACGCAAATGATGACTATTTCCGCGCCAGAGACCGGCAATACGGCTTCTATGGCATTATGCTCCATCCTTTCGATAAATACTGGCGCCTGGAAACGCAACTGGCGGTGCTCCGTCATCAGACGTTCTGGGACTGGTGGGATAAGTATAACGGAGACTGGATTGAGGGCTGGCAACCGGATGAAAATGACTATCTTGTTGCACCGAAACTGAGCATCGTACATGATAATACACTCTATGGCTACGTGGGTCCAATTGCAGGTGGTAAACAATATCTCTCTTTACAGCACAGTTTTTCCACTAAAAAAGATTATAATATGATCTATGCTGATCTCAGGAATTACAAATTCTTTGCTAAACGCTATTCCTGGGCAAATAGGCTTATTGCTGCCTGGACAGATAGCGATGAGTTTACCGGATTCGAACTCACCGGCTTTAATGGGGTGCGCGGTTTTAATGACAACGACCTCGACGGGAAAAGAAAATTTCTTTTCAGCACGGAACTGCGTTATCCGCTCATCGATAATCTCACCCTGGCTTTTCCTTTTCCTATCAGAATGAGCGGTGTGAGAGGCTCGGTTTTCATTGATCTGGGTGCCGTCTGGGACGAAGAAAAGGATTTTGTTTTCTGGAATTATGCTCAGTTAAAAGATGCCCGAATGGGAATAGGCTTTGGTCCCCGCTTCAATCTTGGTTTCTTTATCCTCAAATTCGACATCGCCTGGCAGACCGACCTGGTCAATTCCAGTAAACCAAACTACTATTTCTGGCTCATGGAAGATTTTTAGAATTTGACTATTACCAGATTACTTTACTGTCGCTCATAAGTCTCTTTGTTTGTTAATATATTTTTCAAAAACCACCCAGACCTCTGGCGGCAGGCGGCGTGGTTTGCCATTTGAGGCATATACACCTTCGATGGTGATGCGGCTGCAAAGTTCATCAGCAACGAACATCTCCTGCTGCCATAAGCCCCTTAAACGGCTGCCTGATACTACCCAGCTTTTGATCACAACCTCAGATTCAAGTAGAATTCCCTTGATAAATTCTAAATTTACTTTTGTCACATAGATCGCAATACCCATACTCATCAGTTTGCGCACCGGCAAATCTATATCTTCCAGAAATACAGAGCGTGCCTCTTCATATAAATGCAGGTAATTAGCATTGTTCAAGTGCCCATAAATATCACACTCATAACCAAATACCCGCCTCCGGTATACATGGATCATCCCTGTTACTCCTTGTCTTTTTCTCTTTATTGAACTGACTTATTATTATCCTTTTCTGTCAAGCCTCATCTGTTCCATCTCCTCCCCATTGATAAAAATATATTTTTGTCTATACACCAAGAAAGAGAATAAACCTGTAAAATTGATTTACGTGAAAATATAAAAGTTTCTTACATCAATAAATATACATTTAATAAGGAATATATACGGATATAATTTTACAAGATGGCAGAATTACGGCAGGTTTTTATTTCAGGGAAAGAAGAGGTGATCCGGCGAAAGTGAAGAGAAAAAAGCAGGTAAAATGAGGATGGGAATCGGGGAAAGGATATAATAAAGGAAAAATTGATTGACCTGATAATTCAAGGGAGAAAAGTAGAATATGTGAATTTTTCTGGAGAGATATATGAAGATAAGCGGGTTCTCTTTCGTGCGCAATGGAGTTAAGCTATATTATCCGGTGGTGGAATCCATCAAGTCTATTTTGCCGATTTGTGATGAATTCATAATTGCGGTAGGCAAGGGTGATGATGATGATAATACGCGGGAGTTGATAGCAGGGATTAATGATCCTAAGATCAGGATCATTGATACAATCTGGGAAGAACAGTATTTTAAAAAGGGTGTGATTAACGGGATGCAGACAAATATCGCTCGTCGCGAATGCAGCGGGGACTGGCTTTTTTATGTACAGGCGGATGAAGTTGTGCATGAGAAATACCTGGAGACCATAAAGCACCGCTGTGAAGAACTGCTTGATCGCGAAGAAGTAGAGGGTCTACTTTTCCGATACAAGCATTTTTGGGGGGATTATGTTCATTATCATGCCGGTCATGGCTGGTATCCTGAAGAAATACGGATAATCCGCAACAAGCCGGATATCTGGTCTTGGCAGAGTGCGCAGTCTTTTCGCCGATATGACTATTATGATAATCCGCGTCAGCCGGAAGGCACATTTAAGATAAACGTGGCAAAAGTAGATGCTGAGATCTATCATTACGGCTGGGTGCGTCCACCGTACTTAATGCAGAATAAGCGTCGCGCCCTGGACAGCGTGCATTGGGGCAGGGGAAAAGCGGAAGATTATTATGAGAAGGCACCCCAGGAATTTGATTATGGTCCTTTAAACCGACTGGCAGTTTTTAAAGATACACATCCGGCAGTAATGCAGGAAATGATAGCCAGATTTAACTGGGCAGATAAGCTTCAAATGAATGGGAAGCCAAATCCATATCGTGAACTTCACAAACATGAGCGTCTGAAAACACGACTGCATAGCTGGATCGAGAAATATCTACTGAATGGCCGCAATCTGGGCGGATTCCATAACTATCATCTGTTGAAAAATATATAACAATTATTAAATATAATAGTAGCCTAAGGATGAATATATTATTTATCAATAACAAGAGAAACTGGGGTGGAGTACTAAGTTTAATTGATCGCTTAGCCGTGAAACTGGCTGAGGAAAATCACCAGACCTGGATAATCTCTAATAAGAATTCAGATTCGACCAGCAAATTTTCAAAAGAACTGAAAATAATACCCAGAACTTTTGGTATGGATTACAATCCACTTCTAATATTATACTTTATAAGATTCGTAAAAAGAAACCGTATCGATGTAGTAGTCAGTAATATTCATAAAGAGGTAATTGCCGGAGGCATAGCCTCCCGGATATGTAAAATTCGCAACTTCAGGTTAATTGGTAATGAACGTGATTTTAACAGGCATCAATGGATTCATGAATTACTTGTGGATAAATCTATATTCCCCTACCGGAGAGTAAAAGAACTATCTCTGGAATTATTTCCACATCTCAAAGAAAAAAAACTCGCTGTTGTATATATTGGCACTAAAATACAACAAGTTTCTCGGCAGGAGACTATTAAAGCAAAGCAATTATTTAATATCCCGGATAATGCGCTTGTAATCGGTGTTACAGGCAGGCTGGTGAAAGAAAAGGGTGTTCACATACTGATCCGGGCATTCAAAGAATTTGTTGCAGAATATCAAAATGTTGTTCTTATGATCACGGGTTCCGGAGTGTTTCAGGAAGAATTAAAATCATTAGTATCCAGTTTGGAGTTACAGTCCAGAGTCATCTTTACCGGATTTATTCCCAACTCTAATATTCCCAACATTAATTCCATTTATGACATTGCTGTAATGCCCTCTTTCTATGAATCTTTTGCTATTACACTCCTGGAATATTTTTCATTAGGAAAAGCTGTGATTTCTACTGACGTAGGAGTTGCTGCAGAATTAATCACCGATAATGTAAATGGATTTCTAATTAAAGAGAATAACGTGGAATCCCTCGTTGATAAGCTTAAGTTATTAGTTACAGACCAGAGTCTTCGCGAGAGATTTGGGAAAAATGCTCAACAAAAAATAAAAAATAACTTTTCCGAAGAAACCATGGTAAAAGAGTTTTTAAATGTATTTTCCGAGAACTGAAGAGGTTTCAGATGAGTAAGATATCAGTTGTGATAATTACAAAAGATGAAGAGAAAAATATAATTCGATGCCTGCAATCAGTACAATGGGCAGATGAAATCCTTGTGGCAGATACGGGATCGAAGGATACCACATTACAACTAGCGGAATCAGGTGGAGCAAGGGTAATAAAACTTTCCTGGGACGGTTTTGGCAGAACGAAACAGAAAGCAGTGGAAGCAGCGCAAAATGACTGGATACTTTCTCTTGATGCCGATGAAGAAGTGTCACCAGAGCTGAAAGTGAAGATTCTGGAACTACAGCCGCAATTGCACGAAGCTCAGGTATACAAAATTAAGCGCATCTCCTGGTATCTGGGTAAAAAGATCCGCTGGTGTGGCTGGCAGGATGATTTCCCGTTGAGGTTATTCAATCGCAAAACGGCAGAATTCAATGAAAAAGTAGTGCATGAAGGAGTGAAAACAAAAGCAAAGATCAGCCTTATCACCGCTCCCCTTAATCACTATACATATCCCAATCTTTCAGACCATGTAAGCAAGATCAATTTTTACACAAACCTGAATGTGGAGGAGAAATATAGTAAAATTAAAAAATACACTATAACCGGAGCCCTGTTTCAGGGAATGTGGAAATTCATTGTAATGTATTTTTTCAAGCAGGGATTCCGGGATGGCAAAACAGGATTTCTACTTTGTGAAAATTCAGCGATCGGACAGTACCTGAAATATCTAAAACTCTGGGAAATGCGGCAGAATGATCTTACACATTGATCCGGAAAAAGTCTGGCAAGGCGGGCAGCGGCAGGTTGTTTATCTGGTGGAGAGACTAAATATCGCAGGAGTTGCATCAATAATTGCCTGCAGCAGCAAATCACCTCTGGAGAAATATTGCCGGGAAAACGATATTCCCTTTGCCGCATTTAATTTCCATTACAGAGTCAATCCCGCGGTTATCTACAAAATTGTAAAATTGTGCCGCAAAAATAAAGTCAGGCTCATACACTGTCACAGTTCTTATGCTTTAACTTTGGGATTACAGGTGAAATTTCTTATGCCCCATTTGAAACTGGTTGCTTCAAGGCGAGTGGATTTTCATATTAAGAGTAAAATGTCGGGATTTATAAAATATAAGAACTCGATGTTAGACCGTCTGGTATGCATTTCCCGCAATATAATGGAAATCTGCAAGAGTGACGGCATACCGGAAAATAAGCTGCAGCTTATCCATTCCGGAATAGAGCTGGAGCGTTTGTCAATTCAGCTTCCTCCGGCAGATTTTATCAAAGGAGAGCATTTCCCTGAGCATAACATCATAATTGGCACAATAGCTGCTCTCGTCGGTCACAAGGATTATCCGACTCTTATCAAAGCAGCGCAAATTGTTCTGATGAAATATCCGGCAGCATTATTTCTTGCTTTGGGTAGGGGTCCTGAACGGAAAAAACTGGAGGCAATGACCACGGAATTGGGGATTAGTGAGCGTTTCAGGTTTCTGGGTTTCCGCGAGGAAGTTGGCTGGTTTCTCAACAGTTTTGATATTTTTATACTGGCATCGAAATATGAAGGATTAGGCACAAGTGTTCTGGATGCCCTTGCCTGCGGAAGAGCCTGCGTTTGCACAGATGGAGGTGGTATTCCAGAAATGATAAAAAATAATGAAAATGGTTTGCTGGTTCCGGCACAGCAACCGGAAAAACTTGCAGCAGCTGTGTCACGACTGATAGAAAATCCAGCCGAAAGAGCTGGTTTCAGCGCTAATGCCCGGCAGTCTGTGGAAAAGTTTTCTGTGGATAATACTGTCCGTGAACATATTATACTATACCAGGAATTATTAGATGAAAGAATATAAACGTATCCTGATTGCTCATACAGCATTTCTGGGGGATATTATCCTGGCAACGCCACTGATACGCGAGACCAGAAAACTGTTTCCGAAGGCAAAGATTGATTTTCTCACGACACCACGGACTTATGAACTGGTGAAAAATAATCCCCATCTGGATGAAGTGATACTTTTTGATAAATATCATCAAAAACTCTATAATTTCCTCAAAATGGTTCCCCGCTTAATAAGTAAAAAATATGATCTGGCTATCACACCTCATAGCCATCTGACCACGAATTTTCTGCTGCTTTTTTCCAATATACCAGAAAGGATCGGTTTTGATCGCTACCATAGCCGGGTTTTACTTACTACAAAAGTAAAATATCCTTCTGAAGGTCATGTAACAGATAGAATATTGCATTTATTGAGTCCCATCTGCTCTGACAAACTGGATAACCGGACGGAATTATTTCTTACCAAAGCAGATTATGAAGCAGCAGAGAATTTTCTGGAAAAAGATAAAAAGCCAGTACTCATAGCCCCCGGCTCCGTATGGGCAACCAAGCGCTGGAAAAAGGAATATTTTGGAATATTAACACGATATCTGGCAGAGGCGGGATTTTCGCTGATCTTTATCGGCAGCCGGGCAGATAGATTTCTGGCTACACAAATCATTGAAATATCAGGTGTTAATGCGTATAACAGTTGCGGAGAACTCAAGATAACTGAATCAGCAGCGCTCATTTCCCGTTCAAAATTGCTGATATCAAATGACAGCGGTCCTTTGCACCTGGCAAATGCGGTTAATACTCCTGTTTATGCCTTTTTTGGACCGACAGTAGAGAGTTTTGGCTATTATCCTAACCGGGAAAATGATCAGGTTCTGGAAATGGAGCTGGCATGCCGTCCCTGCGGAATGCATGGCAGCCGTCAATGTCCGCTGCAGCACCATAACTGTATGGAGCTGATCAAGCCGGAAGCTGTATTCGAGACGATAAGGCAGAATTTCCAGCCCTGAAATAATTATGGTTTTCAGTTATTATTTCATAAAAATACCCTCAACACTAATATTCAAGGTGTTGTCACTTTTTAAATTGAATAATTATTATGGCGCTTATTGTGATAACCTTCTTGACTGGCAGATGATGTTACCCGTTATCCGCCTGATACCTGAGCTTAAGATCATAGCCAGAAACAGGAAAGTTCAGCGTGGACTGGCAGCAAAGGGAATTAAATCAAGGGTATTACCTGCTTATCCGCAAGGTGTGCTGATGTGCCGTCTGTCTGCTCATAAATTTACTGCAGCCGGAATTAAAAAGATCGGGATGCGGCATGGACCTTTTCATTTTAAGGAATTACCGGGAAAAGGCGCATTTCTGCTTTTTTCCAGGTTCATTTTCACAAGTGAGAATGAAGCTGATATCGCTTTAAAAAAAGGGATCACCAACGGCATAGGACTCGGTTATCCCCGGCTTGATGCCTTTTTTAAAGGAGAAATCAGTTTAGAGGAAATTAAGTTCTTAAAAAGAAAACTGAAATTTGATAATAATAAAAAAAATCTGCTTTTTACTGCCACCTGGCCGGCATCGGGTATGTCTGCCTTAGAAATATGGAAAAAAAGGATCAGGGAATTAATTTTAGAATTTAATGTGCTGGTGACATTGCATCCCTGGACTGATCCGGCAATAAGTGAATATTTCGAGCAAATGCCGGGTGTGCATCTCATCAAGGATTATGAAAACATACCTTATATTATGCTGGCAGATATCTGTATTGGCGACACATCTTCCATACTGGCAGAATGCTGTGCTCTTGATAAGCCGATAATCACGTTTACTGTTCCCCCAGCACCACGCTTTGTGCCTTATGTGCTTGATATGATTAAAGATTTCAGTCTGCAGATCAATGGATTTGACGAATTACTTCCAGCCATAAACCGGTATATTAAAGAACCAGACCTGAAAAAGACAGCCCGGGAACGGGCAAGAAAACTAATGTTTTCCAATACCGACGGTTCTGCAGGGATTAAGATAGCAGAATTAATCAGATCAGAGTTTAACCTTGCTCAACCTCCGGTTTTGAGATAATGTTCATAAGCTTCCGGTGTATCAATATCCAGCCAGGAATCATTTTCAGTCATTCTAACTGAACTCATGTTCCCGGTTTTTATCAATCTTTTTATTCCGGCGCTGATGGATTCTTCACCTTCTGCCAAAGCGTCCCTGAATGCCATAAAAAATCTGCTGTCCAGTCTGAATATGCCGCAATCAAGGCAGTTATAAGTACTTATTTCTTTGCCGATATTTAATATCCGCCCCTGCTCATCGGTTAAAACTTTTGTGGCATCATCAAGATCAAAAACATCTTCAATATTATAATCAACCAGCAGCAGATTATCTTCGAGCGGAGAATTAATCATCTTTTCAACAGCCGCAGGAGATACGATATGGTCACACATGGACAGGATGAAGTTTGCCGTTTGTAAATGACTTTCCACACAGGCTACGGAGATACCGTTGCCTTTCTGCCAGTCGTTATTGATCACAAATTTAACCTGATATTCAGAGTCTTGCAGATAATTGATGATAGCTTCTTTCTGCCAGCCGACTACTATGATAAAATCGGTAATGCCCGCTTGAGCCAATCTGTCCATAATGTTAGATAGTATGGTACCTTTTTCCAGCGGCAGCAATGTTTTGGGTGTCTTATCGGTTTTACTCCAGAGACGGCTGCTCATACCTGCGGCGATAATTACTGCTGTTTTCATTAATTTCCTTTAAACTTCAGGAATGTTTTCATGTCCGCTTTCATTGTATAATTCTTCTATTTTGGCAATGAACCTCTCTGAGGCTTTGCCATCGAGTTTATAAAAGTAGTTTTTTCGGAAGTTATCCTGGGCTGCCAGCATGCCGGGTGTTGGCTCAAGAGCCAGTTTCATTGCCTGATTAATATCCTTGCCACTTTCTATGTGGATAAAGGCATCTTTTAAAAAATCACGGTTCTCTATCTCCAGTAATGACTGCCCGTCGGAATGCTTTGCGGGTTCCAGATCAAAGACGATCCCCGTTTTCTTCAAGGCTAAAAAGTCAAATACGCAACTGGAAGCTTCGGAGAGTATAACGTCTGCAGCGGCATAATATGGCACAATATTATAATCTGAAAAAGGGAGTAATCTGGCATGGGAAAATTTCCTGACCCGCTTTTCATAAATACGATGCTGTTTATGGGGAGCATATTTACCCATCCAGCTGTAAGGATGAAGCTTCACTATCAGATTAAATTCGTCACGGGTCTGCTCAAAAATATCATCCTTGATCTGATATAAGCAGGTAGGTTTGTAAGTGGGTGCAAAGAGCAGTGTTTTTTTCTCCGGATCAAGACCTAATCCTGTCAGCACTTCCTGCCTTTGATATTTTCCCTGAAAATACCAGTCCAGTTTTGGTAAACCCACCACGTGAGCTTCGTTCTTTTGTAAAGAACCGGCACTTTTCAGGGAATTATGCCTATGCTCACCTTCAATGAATATCTGGTATTTATCATTCGGTACTCGGGCTAAATTACGGTACAGGATATTTTTAATGCCGGTTCCATGATTCAGGAAACAAAGCAGTGTTTTTCCATATTTTTCAGAATTACGCAGGGTATCTCCAGTGATGACGATGTCAAACCCCCTGGTTTCGGTAGTAAAGCGGTATCCTTGTTTTTCCCATTCCCTGATCACAGGTGCGATAAAAGGTCTATCAATAAATAAGTGCCTTTTTTTTTCCATATCCAGCGAAAACCAGACATCATAGCCGGGATTTGTCAGCAATTTTTCAATTACCGGATCAAAGCCTGCCTTATGATATACATAGCCGATTTTGAAAAGAAGCTTTATCTTCTTCATATCTCTTCGTAATAATCTAATCCCAGATGAGTAATAATTTCCTCTTCCATCATATATCTCAGAGTATTCTTCAATTTTGTCTGCTGGATAAAGAGATCATTTTCAGCGTATAAACCCGGTGCTGCCATCGGTGATTTGAAATAAAAAGAAAGCCATTCCTGAATTCCCGACATATTAGCACGATGAGCCAGATCCACAAAAAGTACCAGATCAAGTGCTACCGGAGCAGCCAATATGGAATCACGGCATAAAAAGTTGATCTTTATCTGCATCGGGTAACCCAGCCAGCCGAATATATCTATATTATCCCAGCTTTCCTTATTATCACCCCGCGGCGGATAATAGTTTATGCGCACTTTATGATAATAATCTTTGTAAAGCGCCGGATATTTCTCAGGCTGCAATATCTGATCGATTACCGAGAGTTTGGATACTTCCTTGGTTTTAAAACTTTCGGGATCATCCAGGACTTCTCCGTCTCTATTACCCAGAATATTGGTGCTGAACCAGCCGTTCAGACCCAGCATACGTGCCTTAAAACCGGGAGCAAGAATAGTTTTCATCAGAGTTTGTCCGGTTTTGAGATCCTTGCCGCAAATTGGCAGATGATTTTTCCCCGCAAGTTCGCGCATTGCCCCCATATCAACCGTCAGGTTAGGCGCTCCGTTAATAAAGGGAATATCAGATTTTAAGGCAGCATAAGCATATATCATTGATGGCGAGATGCTTTCATGATTATCTTTCAGACCCTGTTCAAATTTTGCCAGATCAGAATGTACTTCCGTGTTTTCTATATAAACTTCTGTGGATGCCAGCCAGATCATAACCAGTCGCTCAAGATTTTTTTCTTTCTTAAAAGCAGTGATATCCTCCATCAATTGTTCGGCATACTCCATTTTACTATCGGCTTTCTTGATATATGTGCCATTAAGCTTTTTAACATATTTATTGGAAAAAACCGCTTTGTGAGGTTTGATAGCGGAAAGTTCATCTTTCAGATTGTCAATAAGGATTTTATCCAGAACGCCACATTTAAGGGCTGCCTGGTAAGCGTTATCTTCAAAAATATCCCAGGTAAAGAATTCCAGATCTTTCAATTGTGAAAGAGGTACAAAATCGTTTATCAATGGAGTTCTGTTTTCAGTTCTTTTACCTAAGCGGATCGTTGCCATTTGCGTAAGAGAGCCTATGGGTTCTGCTATTCCCTTCTTAATTGCTTCTACTCCTGCAATAAACGTAGTGGATACAGCTCCCAGGCCAACTATCAATACACCTAATTTGCCGCTGGCTGGTTTTATGTCTTTTCCTCTTAACATATATACTCCTTTTTCATATAATTTTTATAATGGCATAAATAATTACTGGTTTTTTCTTACAAGAAATATCTTCATTATAGCTTTTTTGTCAGAAGCTCAGTCATTTTTTCAAATACATCCTGTGCCGATAAGCCAAAGCTATTATCGGCAGAAGCTTTAGAACCGGCTTTATAAATATGATGATGTGTATGAAACACTGGCGCCGGACTCCAGGCATCCGGAGACGTAGACCCGAAAACAGCTAATGTTTTCACACCTGTTGCTGCGGAAATATGATTTATTCCACCGTCATTACAAAGCAGCAAAGCTGCTCTTTGCATTAATGCTCCTGCTTCAAAGAAATCTGTTGGCGGTGCTATTATTGCTTTTTCCTGCATATATCCGGTGACTTCTTCTACGGTGCTTTTTTCTCCGGGACCCCAGAGTAAAACAACCGGAAGTTTCTTCTCCGAAATTATCTTATCTAATACCTGCGCATATAATTTCAGATTCCATTGCTTAAATGCAATGGGGCTGACTGGAGAACATAGAATAAAATGCCCATTTAGCAGCGTCTGCTCTTCCAGCCAGGAATACATTCTTTTTTGGGATCCGGCATCAATATCCAGATAGTAATTAAATTTATCCGTCTGAATCCCTAAAGGAGCCAGCAGATCTAATCTTCTTAAAGCATGATATGAAAAACACTTTCTTTGCGCCAGGTCTGAAAAAAGGAATTTCAGCCTGGAATTTGCCCAGCCAATAGACTTCTTTGCAGATAGACAGGCTAAAAAAGCTGTATATGGTTTATTCTGGATATCTATGGCAACGTCAAAACGCTCTTTACGTAACTGGAAGAGCAGTTTTAGAACGGGCAGCAAGCTTTTAGCGCCGGAAGTATGTTTTATAAGATGTAATTTTGCTAATGCCGGATGATTTCTTAAGGTTTTGTGAAAACCCTGCCGGCAGCAGTAATGTATTTCATACGCCGGATCGTGTTTCTTAAGCACATCTGCCAGTGCGGAGGAAATAAACACATCTCCAAAAGGGTCGATTTGTATCAGTAATATCTTCATTTTCAGCTATTTATATTCCACATATTCTTTTTCTTCTACAAGAGCGGAACCGCAGGCAAGGTTGATATCTTTCTTGATCCTGGCTCTTTCGTCATTCTGATAATAAACACTTCTGGCCAGTTTAATGAATTGAGTATCAAACTCTTTTTTCGATTCTTTAATGCGTAAATTATCTTCAATATCCCAGAGTTTCAGGTTTACTTCCTTGAGTGCCAGATATTCCTCGGAAACCGTGTTTATGCCCGTTGCCAGCATTTTGGGCAGTAGAATGGCATATTCGTTTTCAACATTCTTCCTCTTCTCTGCATCCCGGAATTTTTCCAGCTTGATTGCCAGGATAGATATTTTATCCGCTAATTCCCCAACCGATATTTCAATTAACATAGCTACTCCTATATTATATATTTTCTTTGTACAAAGATTTTAATCTTAATTTAAGTCAACTCTAAACTGGAATTTTAACCATAAGACCTGAAAAGTAACCGCGGATTAAGAGGATTAAACGGATTATTACAGATTTACTTTCACGTCACTTACTGCGGAAAATAGTTCTGTGAGCTTTTCCTCCTCAATTATTGCATTTTCACCCCTAAAAAGATTAAATGAGATTGTGGGAGAAACTTCAATGTATTTTGCCTGCGTGATTTTCACAATTTTCTCTATCAGTTTTTGTCCCCAATTAGCTTGACCCTTTTTATCTGCTGCCGGATTTATGATGATGAAACCGAGTTTCTCATCTCTCATCTTTTCTGCAGCTGAAATTACCAGCTTATATGATGGCTCATCAAACAGGTTTTCATAACCCCCTTCCAGGGGTTCTGGAAAACAATCTGAAATCAATATCACCAGATTCTTCATACCGGGCAGTTTGTATTGTTCTCGTCCAAAAACCTGAACCGCCAGGTTTAATCCTTCCCCTAATGGAGTTTTGCCTTTTGCTTCCATTTCATTTATCGTGCCGATTACCTGCTTCACATTTAGGGTGGGATAATGAAATATTTGCGCCAGATCATCATTAAAAGTGATCAAACCCAGTTTATCTCGGGAATTGGTAACATTAGCTGAAATATAAGAGACAACTTTCTCGATGTGTGGTATTACCCAGGAAATAGACTTACTCGTATCCAGCACCAGCATCACGTTATAGACTACATTTTCCTCATATTTAGGGTAAAGGAAATGATTTGCCTGGATATTGAATTTCTGCCGCTTCAGAGAGTAATCACCTTTGTGGATTGCCTGCATAATTGTAGGTGTTAGGGCAATGTTACCTGATTCATCTTGTGAATATCTGATAATTCTGCCTCTTCCACTCGTAAACTCATTCCTGTTTTTCAGGGTGTGTTTCGTCTTTTTTCGCTTGGCGAAGTTCAGCCGCACCTTTTCCAGATCACTTGCACTCACATCAAATTTTGATCTTTCTTCCTCTCTTCCACTAAGTTTTTCTTTGATAATGGTCTTATATTCAGGAGCCTTACCGGTGAAATCTTTAAAACGGTTCTTTACCAAACCCAGCACAAGCTTCACAATATCGCCAAGCATTACTGGAGATGCGTCTTCTTTATTGGGGAGCTTTACTGTAATTTCCGTATCCGGTTTTTGCATGAGATGATAAATTCCCCGCAAAGTTCTCAGGTTTTCCTGCGTATCATTATAGTTGGCAAACATTTCTGCCATTTGCTGCAAAACCTGCATTTGCGCTTCCGTTAGATCATGATCTGCTGCAAAGCGTAAAGGCAGCTTTGGTATTTCGGACTCCGGATTTTCAGGACTTTGGGATTCGAGCCAGGTTACAACCTCTCCCAAAGCCCTTATGATTTTTTTTCCTGCTGGATCAAACCTCCATCAGCAAAAAGATTGATGCTTTTGTCAATTTCCCCTGATGTTGAGCTTTCTGAAAAATCTTCTGTTTTCAGGCTCGCAAAATATTCATCTATTTCAGAAGTCGTTAATGGCTTGGAAAGCCCGCCTTCGCGCGTGCGATGAATAAGCACAAATTTTGCCGCCTGCAAAATATGGCGCAATTCCACCTGATTTTTCAATTCAAAAGCAGCATGAGTCTGAGCCGTTTTAATTATACCAATATCAGCCCGATGTCCATCAACTTTGTTATCGGCACAGAGTTTAACTACTATATCATAAAACTCCGGCTTTATTTCCACTTTATCTAAAAGTGTTCTGGCTAGTTTTATGATGTTTTTCAGGTTTTCTGTATCCTGCTGAAAAAGCTCTTTAAATTGGGCAGGATCTTTTTCATAAGCCAGATTGCGATTGATGATCTCTTTTCTAAGGACAGGATCAGCGACGGAGGCAACCTTTACCGAAAGTGGAAAACGATCCAGGATCTGCGGACGCAATTCACCTTCTTCAGGGTTCATGGTGCCGATCAAGAGAAACCTGGCTGGATGAGAAATAGAAAAACCTTCTCTTTCAATGCGGTTCCAGCCCATTGCCGCCACATCGAGGATATCATCAACTATATGATCCGGTAAAAGATTCACCTCATCAATATAAAGTATCTGACGATGTGCTTTTGATAAAACTCCGGGAATAAAACGATGCTTGCCTTCTTTTAATAGCTGTTCCACATCAACATTCCCCAAAAGTCGGTCTTCAGTAATACTCAAAGGAACTGAAACATTGGCAACTGCCTTGGTAATTACCTTTTTTTCGGAATTATTACTGCGGCAATCTTCGCACCAGTATTCCTTTTGCTGCGGGTCACAATTGAACCGGCAGTTCTGAAAAACTTCAATTTCCGGAATAACATCTGTCATGGAATAAACGGCAGTGCTTTTACCGGAACCTTTCACGCCTTTGATCAATAATCCGCCCAACTGCGGATTGATAATATTAAGTATTATGCCCAATAGAAGCTCTTCCTGACCAACTATCGCCGTAAATGGATAATGGATTCTTTTCATCTTCACCTCGCAATGTCTTAGTGCTGTAGTTTAATTTCAACCTTAATAGAAGGGATTGGGGTAATTCTGTCCTAACCAATATTCACCAGGCACATCATTATCGTCAGCATCTCTCAATGACTTGACGGGCTGTTTTTCTAAAGCGGTAACGTCGCTTCTGAGTATTTGCGGATCATGCCAAACAAGGTCATAATGATTATGATTGCTATTATCCATGAGTACTGTAAAATCCATAAATTCATCAGTTAAAGGATTTATAAGCATGATCTCGATACTGTCTGACAAGGTAAAAGATCCCATATATGAGCCATTTTCATCATATAGGGGCTGTTCACCTAAACCATCATTAAATAAATGTGGGAAAGCACACAGATTATCGAAAATGAACAATCCTAAAGAATCAATAACGCCAATCCTGCTTAATTCAGAGTCCAGAGACACATCCATACACATATATTTACTGTCCTGAAAGAATACATCTGTGCTGTCTTCGGGATTCGTAGATGTGAGTGTATATTTGAAGATATTGGTTCCACCGGCGTTAATCGGATCATTTTGATCCAGATGTAATACAACAGCATGACAACCTGCTTCCAAAGTATCATCAATCAGACATTTAACTTCCTGGTTATAAAGATTAAAAATATCAAGGCTAACATGACTGGTTTCATCAAGTTCAAAAGTAATACAAGTCTCAGGTCTGGTATAATAGATCCCGTCCGAAAAACTGTTCTTTATTCGAACTTCCAGACCGGAAACCGGCATTCCAGCGGCATCAGTTACCTTAAGACTGAATAAATCCCGGTTTGCAGTACCATTATCACAACCTGTCAGCATCAATAACATACATAAAAGAACGAATATTATCCTCATATTTACCTCTAATATTAATACTTACTTAAATTTAATGAAAAGGATTCGGATAATTTTGCATCAATCCATATATAAAGGGATTTTCATTATCATCAATTACTATTGCAACTGATACAGGACCATACAGCTCGGTTATTCCGTTAAAATCAACTGTTTCCAGCCAATAGTAATATGTGATTTCTTCAACACTCAGTTCTTCATCTGGATATGCGTATTCAGCACCTTCCGGATCGTAACTTGCGCTAATCAATTCCGGATTTATCTGATAAGAGCTTTCTTGAATTGCTTCGTCGTTTCTATATAGATTAAAACCTGCTAACTCATACTCCATCGAAGTTGTCCAACTAAGCACAACACAATCGTTATCACTTTGGTACCCGGTAAAACTTTCCAGTATAATATCTCTAAAAGGAGCTAATGGCTGCGGAGCATCCCAGATGAGATCATAATGATTAGAATCACTATCATCCATATCTACCGTGAAAAGCATATATTCATTTGTCTCAGGATTGACGAGTCTGATATTGATGCTGTCGGATAGTGTAAAAGTCCCTATAGTGTTACCATTTTCGTCTATCCGTGGCTGTTCTCCTAATCCATCATTAAAAATGTGTGGAAAGGCATTTAAATTATTAAAAACAAAACGTCCTTCCGCATCTGTTTCACCAATTTTACTCTGCTCAGATTCTGTTAATAATTCCATGCACATAAACCTGGAATCCTCAAAAACCACATTGGAGCTATCATCAGGATCAGTGACAGTCAATTTATATTTAAAAATATTGGTGCCACCCACATTAACAGCTTCATTTTCATTATTCTTGCCATTCCAAACCACTGTATAGATATCATCTGGCGTGAAGATTCCATCAATCAGATGGCAAACATGCTGGTTATAAAGATCATAGATATCCAGATTTACGTTACCTTCTTCTGGAAGAACAAAACCGATTACTGTCGATGGCCTTCCATAATACATTTCATTGGAAAAACTATTATTAACGCGGACATCTAATCCTGAAACCGGCATTCCAGCGGCATCTGTTACCTTGATACTGAATAAATCACCAGATGACTGATCATCTCTGACAGTGCACCCCAGCAATATTATGGTAAATATAAACACGATAATTTTATTCATTGTACCCCTCTTTTTATGTTAATCTATTAGAAAAAAAATATTCCATTCTTAATAGTCAAGTAAAATCACTTATAAATAATGATAGCTGCTTGATATATTGGTGATTTTTTCGAGCTATTCTTTCATTAGCACCCGGATTCACCCGTGGGTCTGGAGTTTGGACATTTTAAGTATTCTCTCATTAGCCCACGACTTTAGTCGTGGGACTAGTATAACATACGTTATTTAGTCACTTAAGTGACTTCTATAATAGATTCAATGTATTACCAGTTACATAAAATATATTTTATTGTTGATTCAGAGAACTGACTGAAGTCACTTACTATCGTTGAAAATCATATAACCCACCATCTGAAGATGGTGGCTAATGAGAGAGGTATAACTATATATTGCAATAAATAAGTGTCGTTAAATTCCATCTTATGCCCATTAGAACATCTAATATGTCCATACTCCATTCATCGACTGCTCCCTGAGTCTGCCCTTACCACGTGATAACATTTTTTTGTTATCACGTGATAGGGGCAGACTCAGGAAGCAGTCGATTGGAGTAATTGAGCAGTAAAGAAAGCGATCTTGCGTTTCCGAAAAGAACAGGTGATATCTTTAAACGCCTGGCACAAATTGTCTGGCTTGACATATTGCAGCCACGTTCAAATATTTGTCTGGAAATAAGAAATAGAATCAGTTAAGAAATAGGCAATGCCACCCTGACTGTAATGGTCGGGGTGGCTTTTCTTTTTAGGGGGTGATTTTGAAATATATTATGGTAATTTTGTGTTGCCTGCTGCTTTTCAGTTGCAGCAGACCTCAGCCGCATACGCTGATCATCGGTTTGATCAAGCCGGCTTTGAATCATCTGCCTTTGCAGTATGCTCTGGAAAATATTCCCGGAGATCATTCGGCATATAAAATCGAATATTTTCATTCGGGCTGGGAAACCAATGAAGCTCTGGTTGCCGGCAGAATTGATGTGGCAATTATGCCCTTTACCTATATCTGGATGGATGTTTCGCAAGGTAAAAAGGTGAAGATAATCTCTTTTTTCGAGCGGGAAAGTGACGGCATAATCGCATCATCTCAGTTCACATCACTGGCGCAATTGCAGAATGGCAAACTGGGCGTGCTGAAAAGTTCCACCCTGGAAATAATTCCTGAAATGGTCTTTAATCAAAAACATTTAAAACTGCCGGAGATCGTACCATTCCGTACGCCGATGGATATGGCGGCTGCGCTGCAGGCTGGTGAAGTTGATGCGCTTAGTTATTATGTGCCTTCCATTTTTAATCTTCCTGCTGATTTTAAAATCATAAACTGGTATGGCAGCACTTTTCCGCAGCATACCTGCTGCAACATTGCTGCTACGGAAAAAGCAATAAAACTCAAAAAAGATTTACTTAAAGACTTTCTGGGCACTTTGAAAAATTCACTTTCTCAGTTTCACAGTGACAGAGAGCAGGTGATAGCCACGGCTCAAAAGTTTTACGGATTAGAGAGAAAAAATGTGATGCAGTCACTGGAGCATACCGGTTATATTTTAGGATTGCAGGGGGCAGGAATTGAGTTTGAACAGAAAGCTGCGGAACTGATGTTTGCCAAAGGTTATCTGAAAAGAAAAGTGAAAGCTGATGAAGTCTATTATCCGCTCCAGCCTTAGTATTCTGCTGCTGCTGCTGATTTTGTCGGCAATGCTGGTCAGCCTGAAGATCACTCCCTCCGGGCTGCTGCATACGAAGCTGGAGATCAGGATTGTTATATCCGATATTCTTATTTCCTTTTTACGGGTGACGATTATTGCCATAATCGCCTGGCTGGCTGCCATATTTTTGGGGAAACTGCTGCATCAATTGCACTGGCTGAAGATCATGTTCCTGCCGGCAGTGAATTTCATCAGGCATATTTCGCCTTTTGCCTGGCTGCCTTTTGCGCTCATCTGGTTTGGACTCGGTGAAACTCCGGCAGCATTTATACTTTTCACGGCACTGTTTTTCCCGGCGATCATCATGACCACCGAAATGTTTGAGCAGATACCTGTTGAATACATCGAAGAAGCACACATCTGCGGTGCCAGCAACTGGCAGAAATATATCTTTGTGGAACTGCCACTTCTGAAAACGGAATTCATCAATCTTTTCCGCGTGCTTTGGGGCTTAGGGTGGACTACCGTAATTGCTGTGGAAATGTTGGGAGTTAAAAACGGGCTGGGTTTCCGCTTACTTGATTTCCGCTATTTGCTGCAGTATGAGAATATGATCGTTTATCTGATTATTATGGGTGGGGTAGGTATTTTAGTAGATTATCTGCTGCTGCGGGTGATAACTTATTATAAGATATGATCCTGGCACTCGACTGCGTCTCGTTGCATTAGCGGGAGCTAATGCACTCCAAAAAGAAGGCTGAACGTAAGTTCAGCCCCTGGATTTTGGACATATTAGATGTTCTAATGGGTAAAAGATGGAATTATATGGCACTAATATATTGCAATATATAGTGATAGCTCTCTCATTAGCCACCATCTTCAGATGGTGGGTTATATGATTTTCAACGATAGTAAGTGACTTTAGTCAGTTCTTTTAATCCACAATGAAATATAGCTTATGTAACTTGTAATACATTGAATCTATTATAGAAGTCACTGAAGTGACTAAATAACGTATGTAATATTAATCCTACGACTAAAGTCGTGGGCTAATGAGAGAAAGACTGATTCCAGGCAGAGCTTTGAAATCAGAAGAATTATGGAAACTTCTCTGATTCCGGTTTAGCCGTGAAAGGTAATATTATTTTTTCCCCAGTTTTATTCTCACAAAGAGTCTTTCACCGGGAGTGAGATATTGCTGTGCTTTCTGCATATCGTCAAAAGCTATCTCCACTTTCGTGTAGGCATTAGTGGTTTCAAAGGTTGAGCTAAGTGCTTTCACTTTTTCCATTACGGGAGAAATTGATATAACTTTGCCATATATATCTTTCCCGTTTTCGCAATAAATTGTTACGGCATTGCCTGCCTCAATACTGTGCCTGCTGAAAGAATTTCCATAAGCCGTAAGCCAGATATTGCTCAGATCAGCGATTTCGGCAATCACGTCACCTTTTTTTACTTTTTCTCCGGGTCTAAAGTTGATATCTGTCACCACGCCAGTTACCGGAGAAATCACTGTCAGGTTGTTAATTTCATCTTCCAGGTAATTAATCTCGGCGTACACTTTATCCAGATCTATAAGATAGTCTGACGCTAATATGGAAACGTTGGAATTGATTATTCCCTTTTTCACAGATAACAGATCTATCATGCTGCTCAGCGTGGTTATCTTTCCGGCAGCATACAGCGAATCATTTCTTAATTCTTCATATTTTGCCATTATCCCAAAGTATTTATCAGCCTCTTTTTGAAATTCACCATTTGAAATCAAGTTGCCGGCAAGAAGTGCCTTCTGTGCTTGATACTGTCTGGCAGCAGTTTGGGTAAGGGCTGTTGAAACCTTTAATTTTTCAGAGATCGTAGCCAGTTCCAGTTCCGTTTCTTTTAGTTCCAGCCTGTTTTCCAGAATATCTTCTTCCAGTTTATTCAGTTCCAGGGTAAGCTTATCACCGCTTTGGGCAGATGTGATCAATGCTTCATATTGTTCTTTTTCTTTTCGCAAAGTATCCAGTTTAAAGGAAAGCAAATTGTTTTCTATATGTGCAATAACGTCACTTTTGACAACTTCCTGCATTAGCACAATAGGGCTGTCACCCATAGTACCCTCAGTCATCGTACTGATATACACCTTTTCAGCTCTAACAACTGCCGGTAGTTTCTGTGATCTTGCTTCTATCTGATATGATACTATCACTGTAGATATGATCACAGCAAGTGAAATTATGAATAAAATATGTATCTTCTGCTTTGCCTTCATTATCTGTTAACTCCAAAATTATTAATGAGATAAATTTCCTTGAAAAGCTTCATTTTTGTGACGTTGAGTTCAGTTTCCGCTTTTGTTACTTTCAGGATAGCTACTTCCCGCTCTATTTGCGGTAAATCTCCTAAAAGAGACGGTTCAGCAATGAATTTATCCTCCACGCTCTGTGCCTGCTTTGCTCGCAAGCGTAATAGCTGCTGTTTTCTTTCTAACCTGAGCTGATAGTTTTGCAAAGCATTATGTCGTTTCTTTTGCAGCTTTTTTATATCTGCTGCCAATTCCTGTTTACTTTGCCCAAGTTCATGTTCATAAGCTCTCAGCAAGTGCGATTTACTTTTCAAATTGCCTGCGAAATCAAGCGGTAAAGAAAGTTCAAGCTTCAATTCTGGAAATTCTTCGGTTTGTTCTCTATCCCAGAATTCTTCGACGCCGGTTTTGGTGATATCCCAGTCCTGATCAATGTTGCGCCAGTTATAAGAAACCGATGTAGTTAATTCCGGCAGCCAGCACAACATCCTGTTTTTCTTTATTTTCCGGCTGATTTTGCTCCCGGATTTTGTGATGCTGTTTATCTGATCTGCTATCCTGGCATCAAAGGAAAGCGTATCGGCAGATGTTTCCTTCACCATATACCCGGTAAAAAGACGAATAAATTCTTCGTTGATATTGCCATACTGCAGATGTAAAGTATCATATGTTTCTCTGTATTCCTGCAGCTTTTTTTCTTCTGTTTCCAGTTCTTCCAGGTTTTCAATCAGTTCTGCCGGCTCAATGATGTTCTGGTTTTCCAGCGTGACCAGAATGGCATTTTCCTGTATTAAAACCGCGACTTTTGCCGAAATAATCCCGATCATCTTATTTGCCTCAAACATATCGATCATATCATCAAACATTTTTTCCAGAATCTGGTCTTTAGCTATCATCAGATCAGCGCGATTGGTCATCAGATCAATGGCATTACCAATTTCATCATCTGCATTATCAAAATCTTTGGGGAAAAACTGCTTGCTGAGTTCGATCTGCCAGCGTTCATCATTTTCTGAAATAGTGGTATTTTCCTGCTCTGTGAAAGTAGTTGTTTTCAGTTCGTCACGCAAAATATCATTGGAATCATTCTGATAAATCACATTGAGTTCCGGCAATGAGATTGATCTATTGAGATAGTAACGGGCAATATCCTGTTCATTTTTTGCCAAAACCTTTTGATAATCGCCATTTTCATGAAGTAATTCCGCTAAGAAAGTGGAGAAACTTTCACTGCCAGCTAGTAAACCGCAGCAAAATAACAATATAATTATGAATCTAATCTTCATCAGAATCCCGTTCCGAATCTTTGCGTTTTTCCTTCATTTTCTTTTCATATTGCTTGATGTAATAGATCAAAATCAGCACGAAACACATGAAAAATGTTCCGATGATGGCAGCAAAATATTGGCTTAATCCGCAGGACATGCCAATGATGATGGCATAAAAAACTTTAATTGTATTGGATGGATCACTCACTTTCGTACGGAATCTGATCAAGCTCAGTGCTCCCGCTAATCCAAAAGCACGCACCAGATTATCGGCAACCACGATCCAGATGAAAGCCCCACCAATTGAGAGAAGAAGCAACGTGTATTGGATACCTTTCATCTCTTTTTTCAGTTTCTCATCACTCTTTTTTCTAATGTAAGTAAGCCGGTAAACATAAGAATATATTAATCCCAGAATCAGCGCCAGCGTGAGGTTCAATATTATGCGCAAGGGTGATTGGCTGATCCCGCCTTCTGAACTGGTTTTGATTATCTCAAACAATTCCTGCATTATTACTCCTAAAAATCACATTCTTCAAGTTTAAAGGCTTTCTTTATCAGCTCATAAGATGCACGAACCAGGTCCGGAGTTTCACGTTCCTCTTCTTTGCTGCAATCAAAGTTATACTTTCCACGATCAGGAAAATACAGTGAATTCAAACCTGTGGCAAATTTGCTGAAACGGGTTTGTTTTAGCAAGGAAAGTTGGTTCACCATCTTTTTGTACCACTTCGGTGACTTGCCACTTATTTTCGATTCCAGGATTACGGCATCAAGTGTAGCTGTTTTGGCAGTACCCAGCAATTTTTCATGCCTGATATTATGATCAACTGTAATGCGGACTTTCCTGGTTTTTTTCTGAAATGCCATTCTCTCATAAGAAGACCGCAGCACAGGCACAAATCCATTCAATTTGATGAGTCTGGAAATAAGTTTATATGTTTTCAGGGCACCAGCAAGTCCTTGATTAGCCTCTTTTATTTCTGCTTTGATATCTGCACCCTCTAAAAATCTTTTCAACAGGTCTGCCGGTAATACAAAACGCCGTTTTAAAGATATCGAGTTAGCTTTGACCTTTAATTCCACCAGAAATACTTCTTCTATCTGGTTTTCATTGATATACCTTCTTAGTCTGATCTTATACCGGAATTTACGCTGATTTAAATATTCTGAAAACAGCAAAAAATCTTTTGTGTCAAGATAAGTAGTTTCAATTCCGGAAGCTGCCTTATCACCTTTAAATATATAAACAGGAATGTGATTTACCAGTTCATCTTTGATTTCATCAAAGCTATGCTCCAATATCAGATACTTCTTCTCTTTCCGCTTAAACGTCAGTTCATTCTTGCTCATTTTACCACCTGCAATATTTATTCTTTTTCCATAATACTTAGATACCCGATTTCTTATATCATAGCAAAAACTATTAATCAAGTTGTTTTTTTGTCACTATTTCAGCAAGACCATTTTTCCGGAAGTATTATATTTCCCTGAACTTAGATTATAAAAATACACTCCTGATGCTGCTTTATTGCCATTTTCATTATTTCCGTCCCAGATCATTTCCTGATTCCCCGCTTTCAGATTATCAGATACCAGCCGTTTCACCAGTTGTCCGTTGATATTATATATATTCAGCTCTGTATATGCTTCTTCGGTGATATTGAACCGGATTGTTGTCGATGGATTAAAAGGATTAGGGTAATTAGATATCTGGGGTATGGCAATTATTGTTTCATTATCATTTTCCGTAACTCCATCCAGATTGGGAGCACCAAAGGAGGCAGTCATCTGAATGAAGTCTCCTGTGCCATCCGGATAGCGACCAAAACTAATGTCTGTTTCCTGCTCATCAAAGGTGATTTCATCGATCACATTACCGGCCGGGTCAGTAAGTATAATCGTCTCTCCGGAAGCCGATAGCTTGAAATTAGTATGCAGTTCGCCCTGTTCCTGATCTTCATCTGCCCAGAAGCAGAGAAATCCGCCAGCAGCTATTTCCACGCCAGCCGGTATCTCCCATTTATCTAAAGATGTCGGATCATCAGAGAGAAAATAGCCACTCAGATCAAGCGACTCATCGCTCCAGTTATAAAGCTCCAGCCAGTCATCATATTCCCCTGCCTCATCAGCAACTATGTTGTCATTATCAGCCATAAATTCATTGATAGCAATATTTTCTGTTGGTAGATATACCAGATTCAGGGTGTAATATTCATAAGAAGCTCTCGCCGGACTGAAAGCAGAAGCATCAGCATTATCTGCTACTACATAATATTGCAGAACCAGCCCATTAGCAATAAAGCTATTGGCAAATAATCCATCACCGGCAGCTCCATCATCATGCTGTCCGTCATCAAAAAGCTCTGTCTCATAAAACCTGCCCATCTCACTGCTGCGATGATACAGACAGGCTTCCTCGGCACCATCTATATGCACGCTGAACTGAGCTTCCTGCACAGACACAGGTGCTTCAGGCAAACATTCAATTATTCCTATCTGCGGCTGATCTGCGGTGAAATCCGCTAAATTCAATAAATAACTCGTCCGCGCTTCCATCAGTTGCGTGATGCCGATTTTCTGCTGCGGTCCATTGCCAATACTGAAATTAATATTCTGCAGAAAATTGCTGTATGTATAGAACTTATTCGGATCAGCCTGCACTTCCGCATCAATAATATCCTGAATTTCCAAAGCCCTGGTCTCATACCAGCCATTATCAAAATTCTCTTCTAATATTGTCTTCATGTGGGCGATAAACCGCGTTTTATATACCGGATCATCCATAATTTTATTGATTATGGGATAATTAGAGTTATTCTCATTCAAATAGGGATCCAGATGTTGTAAACCGGTTACAGTTAAAGGTGCACCACCCAAAAGCATAGCAAATATTCCAAAACTCTCATTTAAATCCCAGATAATGGGATTGAATTGCCCGTCACCGGTCTGATACAGATAAAAATTATGCCCAAAATTGACCGGTGCATCCAGATTTACTAAAGCATTATCAAATGCCAGCATCCAGAGATGTGCATCCACGTTCAGCACTTCCTCCATTTCTGACTGGTCATTATTGAAAACATCCAGAAAATTGACCAGTTCCGGCCAGCCTTCATCTGACTTCAATTCATAATAATCGGCATAGACTGCTTCATTATCACCCAGCCAGCCCCAGACAACAACTTCATTCTGAGGACTGTCATTTGTCAATTCTCCCTTAAAAAAAGCGTTATCTCTATTTCCAAAATGGGTATCTGCAAAGAATTTATCTACTGACTGCACACTGGTATAAAGTCCCAGATATTGTCCATTAATGGT
The DNA here is from genome assembly GCA_021736135.1 of Candidatus Cloacimonadota bacterium. Taxonomy (GTDB): domain Bacteria; phylum Cloacimonadota; class Cloacimonadia; order Cloacimonadales; family TCS61; genus JAIPGO01. The sequence continues at coordinate 3,482 of JAIPGO010000005.1, read as the reverse complement.
TACTTTCATATAGTTCGCTTCACTGGCAGGCATATATTTCCTGGCAATTTCATAGCTCAGAGTTTCCCGCACAAATGACGGGTCATTATACACATTTGCCAGCTTCAACGTGCCATATCCGTCAATGGTCTGATCATCAATCACATGATCCAGCTTGATATTCAAAGGATTTTTTATTCTATTGGGATTATAAGTGCTGTTGCCTTTATACCGCACGCCCACACTGTCAAATTGTACACCATTAATAAGAGCAGAACCGGTCAATCTTTCCTCATCTCCGGCTTGATAATAACTGTCTAAAATAGAATCCCAGTTATTTTCTGCAAATGTGATTTCCAATTCATTAATTGTGTTGATATCATAAAACCCTTGACCGCCGAGGAACATGAACAGTCCCATTACTATACCGGCAAATATAAATCTTTTTTTCATTATTACCTCACTTAATAATATAGACAGTAATTTAAAAAAAAACTGCAAATAAAATTTCCTGCAGATAATTTCGTTCAAGCCTTTCATCTTCCAGCCTTGCTGATATATAACTTATAGTTATGATTTATTGGAGTTGCTTTTATATACCTGTAGCCCAGACGTCCCGTCTGTGTTACAGGTAAGTTATAACTTGTTGGACTTATTAAGTCCGGTTAAGGACGGTTCATTTCTTTGCACTCGACTGCGTCTCGTTGCATTAGCGGGAGCTAATGCACTCCCAAAAAAGGCTGAACGTAAGTTCAGCCCTCATTATCATTCAAAATTCAAAATTCAAAATTAAAAATTACTCCAGGCTTCCTATCGCGCTTTCTACCGCTGTCAGGATCTCACAGGATTTCACAAGTTTCTTCATCGCTGTGTGATCGTGATATAACGGACGGTCTATTTCCAGGAAATCAACGTATTTGCGGATCACATCATGGGCAGTCTGCGTACCTTTGCCGAATTTGTATTCGCGGAAATCAAGCGCTTGAGCAGCTGCCATAAATTCTATGCCAAGTATGCCATAAGCATTATCGAGGATCTGAGCATTTTTAATGGCAGTATTCATACCCATGGAAACAAAATCTTCCTGATCTGCTGCCGCGGGAATACTCTGCGTGCAGGCTGGCGTGGAAAGAATACGCTGTTCCACGATCTGCATATCGGCAGTATACTGGCTCAACATTAACCCGCTGAACATTCCTGCACCTTTTGTTAAAAACGGCGGTAAGCCAACACTTAATGCCGGATTATTCAAGCGATTCATGCGTCTTTCACTCATTACGGAGATCATCGTGATTGCCATACCGATCATATCCATAGGCAGGCTCACGGGCGTACCCTGGAAATTAGCACCGGAGAGCTGCAGATTTTCATCCGGGAAAAAGATGGGATTATCACCCACACCATTCAACTCAATTTCCACCTGGCTGCGCGCATAAGCGAGAGCATCATGAGCAGCACCTATCACCTGAGGTGTGGAACGCATGGAATAGGCATCCTGAACCTTGCATTTCACTCTGCCGTCATCCAGATCGCCTCCGGCAACAATTTTCTTAATAGCAGCAGCACAACGGATTGCGCCCTTAAAACCACGGGCTATATGCAGTTGGGGACTATATGGCTTCATGTTTGCCTTCAGCGCTTCCAGACTCATGGAGGCGGCAATTTCCGCCTGTTTCAGCCAGTTGTTGGTATCATAGATCAAAATTGCACTCATAGCCGTGAGCACATTGGAACCATTGATGGTACCAAGACCGTCACGTGCCAGAAGTCCGGGAATAGGAATACCGGCTCTATCCATTGCTTCCTTGCCGGGGAGCAATTCACCTTTATAATATGCTTCACCTTCGCCCATCAGCAGCAGCGCAATCTGGCTCATCGGAGCCAGGTCACCGCTTGCACCAACAGAACCTTTCTGGCAAATATAAGGAGTTACGCCCTTATTGAGCATATCAACGAGAGTCTGGGTTATTTCGGGACGAATACCGGAATTACCGTGGGCATGCACGTTGATCCTGCCAGCCATAGCACCTCGGACATATTCTAATGGTGCGGGTTCACCGATCCCAGCAGCATGATTATAGACCAGGTATTTTTGAAAATCCTTGATCTGATCATCATCCAGCACAACTTCAGAGAATTCACCAATTCCCGTATTAACTCCATACATAATTTCATGCGCCACTATTTTGCGTTCCAGCATAGCGCGACATTTTTTAATGCGCTCCCACGCTTCCGGCGCGACTTCCACCTGCTCGCCGTCCCGCGCGATCGCCACCAGTTTTTCTATCGTAAGACTATTGCCATCAAGTACTATCGGCATAAAAACCTCCAAATATGTAATTTTTTTATTAGTGGCAAAGAACAGAAAGTTGACTCCCCTGTCAAGCTTGAAGCAAAATCCCTTAATTTCTGAATCGCCGGCTCATGATGGTGCACAACAAAAAACCTACCCGCAAAAAAATGTGAGTAGGTTTTTTGTTGTGACGGATGAGTGACCGCTGAAAATTGCGGAATAAGTTTCTGACAGTAATTTTATCTCATTCCCTCCCATTCCTGAAAAAATTCCTCCAGGAAAGTTTCCATGAACTCATGTCTTTTCAGGGCAATCTCTCTGGCAGTTTTTGTATTCATATTATTCTTCAGTTTCAGTAATTTACTATAAAAATGATGTATGGTCGAGGGGTCACCTGTATCTTCAGAATATAATTTTCTACCTAATGGTATGTCCGGAATCCACATATTCACCTTGATGGCGCCACTGAAAGCAAACGTCCTTCCTATCCCGATGGCACCCATGGCATCTAAATTGTCAGCATCCTGCAGGATCAGTGTTTCGATATCTCGCGCAGATTTACCACCTTGTGAAAAGTCGTATTCTTAATGATATCTGATGCAGTGCAAAATTTTGTCTTTTTGAGCAGTGGAAATATCAATTCCGTCCAGAATGTCCTTTATTCTCGGTAATGAATCAAAGGGAGAACAGTATTTTCCCGTTTCATGCTGGATAATTCTATGCATATCATGTAAAAATGCAGAAATTCCCACAATCACCGGGTCTCCGCCTTCGATTTTCTGAATATGCAGGGCTAAATTGCAGGTACGGATCAGATGATAAATATCATGACCGGTATCTTCCGTTTGCATGCCGGCTCTAAGCTTATTCTCAAGCTCAGAGATAATTTTTCTTAATTCCATTGAACTATCCCGTTTAGATTTATAAAAAACTTTAAATCAGATGGATCTGCCTGTCAATTTTAAACTGGAGACTGATTAAGGAAGATAAGCCCAATTGACAATTTTAACTGAGACAATTCAGGGAACAGTTATTAGTCCGTAGGACTTATTTATTTGTAGAGAAAGATATTAACCCATCTTTCGACTGAAAATGTCCAAAATAGCCTTTTTGCTCTCATAAGTCATTATAAAATAGTAATATTTTTTCTGAAAATCATAAAAAAGTGACTAAATATGTGTGGATAACTTTTCCCTTGACATATATTTAC
>JAIPGO010000090.1 GCA_021736135.1 Candidatus Cloacimonadota bacterium | reverse complement strand
AAAGTTGACAGGAAAAAGTGTGGAATCGAAAATAAGAATGCACAAGAAAAAAGAAGGAAGAGGGAAATATTTCCTTTCTCTCTTCTTTCTTGATGATTTTAGCAATCTTATGGGGACATTTGGCACTAATGTAAATAGGAGTTAATGATGAACAAGCAGAAGGATATAAAGAGACATGAGCAGACTGATTTACCGGATCTAAAGAGAAAAACCAATGATAACGGCTTCAGGTTCTGCTGGTGCATATAAAATAATTGATGGAGGCTGATATGAAACAATTTAGTTTATTGGTAATTTTGCTGGTGCTATTACTGGCTGGATGCGAAAGTGATGTAACGAAAAACGAGATCAATGGAGCTACCCTGGAAATGGTTCTGGTTAATGGCGGTACTTTTGATATGGGTAATACTTTTGGAGAAGGAAATGATAATGAATATCCCGTTCATTCAGTCAATCTTTCCTCATTTTACATTTCAAATCTGGAAGTGACTCAGAAACAGTATAAGGATCTGATGGGTGCATTACCCGGAAGCGGTTATGGCATAGGAGATGATTTCCCTGTTTTTCAAGTTCCCTGGGATAAGGCACTTGAATTTTGCAATTTATTGAGTATTCAGGAAGGCTTTACGCCCTGCTACAATATGGCGGATAGTACCTGCAACTGGTCAGCAAACGGCTATAGATTGCCTACGGAAGCAGAATGGGAATTTGCAGCCAAAGCTGGCGGCATTGATCAGGAATTTCCCTTTTCCGGTTGTGAAAATGTGGAAGATGCGGCATGGTACAGGGCAAATTCGGATAATCAGACTCATATCGTCGGCACAAAACAACCCAATTCATTGGGACTTTATGATATGAGCGGTAATGTTTATGAATGGTGCTGGGATTTTTATGATGAAGATTATTACGGAAACAGTGCCGGAGTTAATCCCACGGGACCGGAAGAAGGCTTGTTTCATATGGGTAGAGGTGGCTGCTGGTATAGCGAAGAATGCTCCTGCTGCTGCACAAATAGACCTGTGAGCCAATCAATCGGCAGTCGTTATATAGGATTTAGAGTTGTGAGGAATACAGCGGGAGTCAGACCGTGGAACTTGTTCCTGGACGATTTTGAACTAAAATAGAATCATAAACCTCTCTTGAACGTGAAACCCGCGACAGTAATGCCGCGGGTTTCTCTTTATTCCAGTGAAAAAAAATATGTTTAATATCATAAATGATATGAAATTAACTATGTGGCATCCCCCCGTTTTATTATTCATGTTATGGAGTAACTTCTTATTTTATACAGTAATATTCAGGGTTTATCTCTTATAATTCCCGGTACGGGATAAATTTGTATAGCGTAAGGTTGCACCGCAGGTGCTACCTTATGTAAAAATTGAGATGTCCCCCCCACCCATCGGCGCGAGCGCCGATGGGTGGGGGGGGCTGTATCATTCATAAGGTAGTCTCGGAGTACCGAGCTAACCTTACGCTATACAAATATATCCCTTTCAGGGAAATGAAACTCTACAACAGGAGAGATATTTAAAAATTTCGGGGGGATGCGAACACTTTTAAAAGATGGTTGACACTTTGGGTCTGGTGATTTTTTTTACCTTACTATTCAAGGCAATGGAAATGAGTCGGAGAGTGTATTGATTCAGGAAGGAACAGGTAGATTATAATGAAAAAACCGATTGGGATTTTTGATTCAGGTGTGGGAGGTTTAACGGTCTTTCGGGAAATCCGCAAGAAATTTCCGCATGAAGATATTGTCTATTTTGGAGATACAGCGCGCGTGCCATATGGTCCGAAGTCACCGGCAACGATAATTCAGTACTCCCTGCAGAACGTTCGATTTCTGATGCAGAACCAGGTGAAGATCATCGTAGTGGCATGTAATACTGCGTCATCTTTTGCCTTAGAGCAATTACGTGAATTGCTGCCGGTTCCGGTTATCGGTGTTATTGAACCGGGAGCAAGGGCGGCATTGAAGCAGACACTTAACCAGCGGATAGGTATAATCGGAACTTATGGCACAGTGAACAGCGGAGCGTATCAGAATGAAATAAGGAAATTAGGGGAAGCGATTACAGTGATTTCACGGGCCTGCCCGATGTTCGTGCCTTTAGTGGAAGAAGGATTGGAAAATCATGCGGTTTCCGAGCAAATGGCCCGGGAGTATCTGTCAGAAATGATCAGAGAGAATATTGATACCCTGATACTGGGGTGTACGCATTACCCGATATTGAAAGAGACAATTTTGAAAGTAACAGAAAATAAAATAAAACTGGTTGATAGCGCTGAGGTAATAGCCTCTTCATTGATCGATATCCTACCGGAAATTGAAACGGAAGGAGATGGTAAAGACCTGTTCTTTGTGTCTGATAATGAGGATAATTTTCGCAGGATAGCAGAAAGGATAATCGGTTCGGAACTGGGAAGTCTGCAGAAAGTGTTTCTGGGCGAGAGCTGGTTCGTGAGATGATAAATTGAATTCGAAGAAAAGACTATTAAACCGCGAAAGGCGCGAAAAAACGCGAAAAATAAATGCTACAACTATGCGAGTCGCTCAAAAGTCTTGCCCGGAGTACCGTTCAAAACTCTTGGCTTAGATTGAAACTTTAGTAATTAAATATAACAGGAGAATTATGAACAATGGCTAAACACATTTTTGTTATGGGCGGAGTTTTATCATCTTTGGGCAAAGGTATTGCTTCTTCATCAATTGGCGTATTGATGAAAGAAATGGGTTATAACGTTATAATGCAGAAGTTTGATCCTTACATTAATGTTGATCCCGGCACGATGAGTCCTTTTCAGCATGGTGAAGTATTCGTTACCGATGACGGGGCAGAGACTGATCTTGATCTGGGACATTATGAGCGCTTTATTGGTACCCCGCTTTCCCGTAATTCCAATGCCACAACCGGGCAGATTTATGAAAAAGTTATCTGGAAGGAAAGACATGGCGATTACCTGGGCAAGACGGTGCAGGTGATACCGCATATTACGAATGAGATCAAATCACGCATTCGCTCTATGAGCGATAACAAAGATGACATCGTAATCACGGAAATCGGTGGTACAGTGGGTGACATTGAAAGTCTGCCATTTCTGGAAGCAGTACGTCAGTTCCGTTTAACAGAAGGGCCTCAGAACTGCGTATTTGTATTTCTAACTTATGTACCCTATATCAAAGCAGCGGAGGAATTAAAAACAAAACCGACGCAGCATGCAGCCACTAAATTGCGTGAAATTGGTATTCAGCCGGATTTCCTGCTTTGCCGAAGTGAACAGCCTTTTAAAAATGATATCAAAGAGAAGATAGCACTTTTCACCAATGTACCAAAAGAACACGTGATAAATGCGGTGGATGTAAAGGTGCTTTATGAAGTCCCCAGAGTTTATATGCAGGAAGGCTTACATAAAATGATCTGTAAGCAACTGCATATACCCGTGAAACAGATTGATCTTTCTGCCTGGGATGAGGTTATAGATAATATCAAGAATCCGGATAAAGAAGTAAATATTGCGGTTTGCGGAAAATACGTGGAACATCGTGATGCTTATAAAAGCGTGGAAGCAGCGCTGATCCACGGTGCCGCAGCATTCAAGGCAAAGCTTAATATTCACTGGGTGGATTCGGAAAAGATCAATACTGCAGCTAAGATCAAGGAAACGCTGAGTAATGCAGACGGAATACTGGTACCGGGTGGATTCGGCATCAGAGGCATAAATGGCAAGATCAATATTACGCGTTATGCCCGGGAAAACAATATACCCTTCTTTGGCATCTGCCTTGGAATGCAGGTGGCTGTTATTGAATTTGCCAAACACATCTGCGGTCTGGATGATGCCTACAGCACGGAATTCGATGAGAATTGCGAGCATCCGGTGATCACTCTGTTGGATGATCAGCAGGATATCGAATTTATGGGTGGTACAATGCGCCTGGGTGCCTGGCCCTGCGATATTAAACCCAAAACTCTTGCTCATAAGATCTATAAAGAAAATCATATCTCGGAAAGACACCGTCACCGCTATGAGTTCAATAACGACTATAAAGAGACTTTTATTAGAAATGGAATGACACTTTCCGGTTCTTCAATGAAAGAGATATTCTGTGAAATAGTGGAATTACCCTCTCACCCATTCTTTATCGGAGTACAGTTCCATCCGGAATTCAAGAGCAGACCGATGACCCCGCATCCAATATTCAAGGCTTTTGTGGAAGCTTCTATTAAGAAACACTACAAATAATTATAATTGAGTGATTCAGGAGGTATTGAATGGGGGGAACGAGTATTAGTGATTTTAAGCTGGAGACACGGATTGCTGAGTTGAAGGTGATTGCGGCTTTGGAGGTGCGATTTGGAGGAATTGCTTTTAAGGGTATGCGACGTTATTATCTGGCAAGTGGTTATCAGGCAGGAGTAGAGCGGCTTTTGAAATTGCTAAGCGCTGACAGTGAATATGAGAAGACCTTCTGGCAAGCGCCAGGTGAACGTATTCGTGATTTTCTGCATGGTTTTTTTCTGGATAGAGGCGGCAATCTGCCCGAAGTCTGGCTGGAAGGTGATACCGTGTTTCTGAAAACGGAAGTTACGGCTTATTGTGTGACTATTGCGGCGGAAAAACAAGCGCCACGCTGTCATTCTGATGTCTGTGCGATTTATTGCCGGGCTTTTGCAGAAGGACTGGTCTCCGTGTTTGAAGAATTCTTTCCGGGAATTGTGATCAATTTCTATAATGTCAGCAGTCAGCGGCAGGGCAAAGGGATTGATTGCGTGGAAGGATTTAAGATCGTGGTACCGTGAGATGGATGGATAGGGAGAGGGAAACTGGGAAACTGGGAAACTGGGAATGAGTCGATTTACGTGAGTCGTGAGTCGAAAACCGAGAACCGAGACTGGGAAACTGGGCATCGCTTGCACTCATGGTGATCGGTAATCGGTAACATTTTGAACTTGAAAGTGTGAAAATGAGAGTCGTGAGATGATGCGGACAATTCCGGATATTGCTGTATTGCGCGGATTTGGGGCTACAGAAAGTCTTATACATCTTACCGGTGGGCAGCGAGAAGTATATCGTTCCGGTGAGATAGTGCTGAAACCTGCAGTTGATGATGAAATGACCAACTGGGTGGCAGAATTTTATTTGAATACCCATAGTGATGATTTCCGGTTACCTGAACCAGTACGCTCAGAAAATGGCAGCTTTGTTTATGAAGGCTGGCAGGCATGGAAATATATTGAGGGAATGCATCGGGAAAAGCCATCCATCGAGGAAGTAGAACTTTCAGTAATTTTCCATGAGGCAATAGCCAAAATTCCCCGACCTTCTTTTTTTGACAGACCGGATATGAAAAATCCCTGGACTATCGCAGATAAAGCAGCCTGGGATGAGTTACTTTTAGATTATCATCCGCGCATTGCACCTTCCGTTGAGCTTTTACGACAATGTTTACGTCCGATTGATGATGAGCCACAACTAATTCATGGGGATTTTGGTGGTAATATTCTTTTTTCTGAGGAGCTGCCTCCTGCCATTATTGATTTTTGTCCCTACTGGCGACCGGCTGCGTTTGCACATGCGGTTATTATTGCTGATGCGATTGTCTGGGGTGGAGCTGATGTTACAATGATTAAAGAAGGGAACAGATTTGAAAACTTCTATCAGCACCTGGTGAGAGCTGAATTAAGAAGAGTTATCGAACTTGATACTATTTTACGGTTTTATGGCAGAGATATAGTTAATGAAATAGATACCCATCAGGCTTTGATCAGAGCGATATTAATTAATTGATAATTGATAATTGATAATTGATAATTAATCAGACCAGATCTGGGTACGTTTTCAGTGCATCCTAGCCCTGAATCACTCATTTTAGCGCTCTGCGAGAAATTAGCTTTTGGCCAGCTCAGGTGATCATCAGGCATTGCTGCAGTATTCTAATTCTGGCTGGAATATATTATTGTCTGGGAGTACATTAACAATTGTTAATATACTCCAAATCTATTGTTTCTCTGATCTTTTACGGTCGAGGTGGTGGAGGACTTTTTTTCGCATTCTGATGGCGGTGGGTGTTATTTCTAAAAGTTCGTCGTCACCTATATATTCAAGGGCCTGTTCGAGAGAGAATTGACGTGGTGGAATGAGCTTGATGGCATCATCAGAGCCGGATGCACGGACGTTGGTGAGTTTCTTACCCCGACAGACGTTAATGATGAGATCAGTCTCTTTAGCATGTTGCCCAACGATCATACCGGCATAAACTTCGGTCTGCGGTCCAATGAAGAACATACCGCGGGGCTGGAAATTATTAAGGGCATAGCCCATGGCAACACCATTTTCCATGGAAATCAAAGAACCGTGATTGGAATTGGCAATTTCGCCTTTATAAAATTCGTATTCATAAAAAGTGTGATTAATAATACCCGTACCGCGGGTTTCAGTCAGGAAATCATTTCTGAATCCGATGAGAGAACGTGCTGGCACTTTAAATTCCAGGCGTGAATAACCTTCGTTGGCAGACGCCATATTAATGAGTTCACCTTTTCTCCTGCCCATCATTTCTATCACCACACCCACAAACTCTTCACCGACGTCAACAGTTGCCAGTTCCATAGGCTCCATGAGTTTCCCATCTATTTCCTTAAAGATAACTTTGGGTTTGGAAACCTGGAGTTCAAAACTTTCGCGTCTCATGTTTTCAATGAGGATTGCCAGTTGCAGCTCTCCCCTGCCTTTGACAATATAGCCGTCAGTCTCGGGATTTTTTTCCACTCTTAGTGAGACATTAGTCTGCAATTCTTTCAGCAGGCGCTCATAAATCTTATTGGAAGTAACGTTTTTACCGGATTTTCCGGCAAAGGGAGAATTATTAACAAAGATCTCCATAGAAATGGTAGGTTCATCAATATGAATCAAGGGTAAAGGATAAGGATGATCTTTATGAGCCACGGTCTCACCTACATCGACGAATTCCATACCGGCAAGAGATACGATGTCACCTGCATAAGCAGTCTTAACCTCTTTTTTACTAAGACCAATATAAGTATAGATCTTGGAGATTCTATAGAGCAGTCTTTCGCCGTCTCTTTTGAGCAGCACAATTTCTTCGCCTAAAGAGACTTTTCCATTAAAAATCTTACCTGTCCCTAATTTACCGAGATAATTATCGTAATAAATAGCGGAAACGAGTAACTGGAAAGGCTTGCTCTCGTCACCTTCGGTATCTTTCACGTTTTCGATGATGCAATCCAGCAGAGGGAAGATATTATCGCTTTCATCAGTCATTTCCTTCTTGGCAATACCATCCCTGGCTGAAGTATAAATAACGGGGAAATTAAGCTGTTCGTCATTGGCATTAAGTTCAATGAAAAGATCGAAAACCTTTTCGAGAGTATCTGTAGGGCTACTGTGAGGTCTATCAATTTTATTAATGACCACGATGGGATTCAGACCCAGTTCCAGAGATTTTTTCAGAACGTATTTCGTCTGGGGCATGGGGCCTTCAAAAGCATCCACGACGAGTAAAACAGCATCCACCATTTTCATGATGCGCTGAACTTCGCCACCAAAATCAGAATGACCGGGTGTATCAACTATATTGATCTTATAATCTTTATAAAACAAAGAAGCGTTTTTGGAGAATATGGTGATCCCTCTTTCTCTTTCTATATCATCTGAGTCCATAATTCTCTCAATAACTTCGTGGTGTTTGCTGAAAACACCAGCCTGATTCAGGGCAGCATCTACCAAAGTAGTTTTCCCATGATCCACATGTGCAATAATTGCAATGTTTTTAATTTTCTGCATTTTATATCCTTACTATTCTAAAGCTTCATGCATTTCTTTCCGAACCCCTAATTACGTCAAGAGGATTAAATGATTAATGATTAATAATTAATGATTGAGAGGAAGATGAAAGATTCACACTGAACGCAGTGAAGTCTCATCTTCACAATTTCGTTTCCCGTTCTTCGCCCTGTTCACTGTCTAATCACTATTCACTGTTTACTGTTCACTATTCACTTTTTTAAAGATTCATGCTGAACGAAGTGAAGCCACACTTTCTAATGTTTTTTTGATTGACTATTGATGGGATATTATTTATAAGCAAATCATGAGGTGATTTATATGAGAGGAAATCATTTTGAGAGCGTAATGGGCGTTCTGGGATTCGGGGAAAGCCACGGCAAAGTTAGCGGCGTGGTTCTGGAAGACGTGAAGGGTGGAGTAATATTTCCCTTGGAAGAGATACAGCGGGAACTCGACAAACGACGCCCTGGTAAGGGAAATTATGCCAGTACACGTCAGGAAGCGGACAGGATCGAAGTGCTTTCAGGGGTTATGGATGGAATTACAACCGGCATGCCGATCTGCCTGGTAGTTTATAATCAGGATCAACGAACCGTGGATTATAAAAATCTACAAGAAATATTCAGACCCGGACATGCTGATTATAGCTGGTATCGGAAATTTAAGATTTGGGACTGGCGGGGTGGAGGACGCGCTTCGGGCAGAGAGACAATTGCCAGAGTGGCAGCAGGAGCAGTCGTGAAAGAAATGCTGTCGGGAATAAAAATTGAATCATATCCAGTTCAGATAGGCAAAGTAGGAGTTGAGAATATATCCGATAATTTTCCCAATCCGATCAGCTGGCCTGATCCCGGAACTTATGACGATGTATTATATGAGTTAAGCAAAGCTCAAGAAGCAAATGATTCCCTGGGCGGGATCGTGGAATTAAGGATACTGGGCGTACCGGCTGGACTGGGTGATCCGGTATTTGGCAAGCTGGATGCAAAACTGGCAGGAGCGCTCATCTCAATAGGCGGTGTGAAAGGTATAGAATTCGGCGGAGGTTTCTCACTGGCGGGAATGAGAGGTTCAGAAGCAAATGATCAAATGGGTGCCGGAGGATTTTTGAGCAATAATTGCGGTGGCATTCTGGGAGGCATTTCCACCGGTGAAGAGATACTTATTCATCTGGCAGTTAAGCCGACTTCTTCGATCGAAAGTGAACAAAAGACAATTGATAAAGATAGAAATGAGCATCTTATAGAAATTAAGGGTCGTCATGACACCTGCATTTTAATGAGGATACTGCCTGTTACAACTGCAATGGTGAGATTGGTGCTGGCTGACTGCCTCAGCTATCAGAAGCTTCAGGAAGAAAAGAAGCTTGACCTTAATGATTACCGGGAGGCTTTGGATAAGATAGATGAAGATATATTGCTCAGTTTAAGGCGCAGGGAAGAGATATCGCGTCTGATCGGAAAATGGAAAAACCGGCACGGAAAGGCTGTTACCGATGGAGATAGAGAACAAAAACTTATGGATGTTTTAAAGGAAAAAGCCGGAGCATGGCAGCTTGATGCAGAAATGGTTAATGATATCTGGCGGATAATTATCAAACAAAGCAAAGAAATACAGGAAAATTCATAATGGATAATGGACGATGGGCGATGGATGGAGAAGATTTTGGGGGGATGGTAGTTATTAGTCTTGTGCCGGAAAGTAAAGAGCAGATATTGAGGTTGCGGGAACGGTATGCCGATTATTTTTTTGAGTTTCGGCTGGATCTGGCAGATAACTGGAACTGGCTGGATAAAGAAACGGTTGATGAGCAGGTAATATTGACTCTGCGCGATCCTTCCGAAGCAGGAGATAAAGTATTGCAGCAGCATTTACCTTCTCTGGAAGAAAAGATCGAGCTTTACCAGAGATGGCAGCAGGAATTCGGTTGTCTGGTTGACCTGGAACTGGGTAACTGGAATTTTTGTAAGCAACTGAACCGTAAGAAATTAATTCTTTCCTGGCATAAATCAGGGGATTGGGCACGTGAAGAAGTAGCTAAAAAGCTGAAAGCAATGCAGAGCAGTGGCTGCCGTTTCGGAAAAATTGCTCTGGAAATATCTGATTGGAAAGGTTTTGGCGAATTGAACTCAGTGACAGCATCAGCAAAAACTGATTTACTGGTGGCCTTTCAGGGTAACGCCGGTATCAGCCAGCGCTGTCTTTACCGTTTTATAGGTGCTAAGGGGATTTATGCCTGCCTGCCAGGTAGAGAAACTGCCGATGGACAACCGGATATGAAACTGGTGGAAAAGCTGGATCTGGTAAAATTAACCGGAAAAGAAAAGCTGAGCGGTATTATTGGAGGCGAGCAAATAATTAAATCTCTGGGACTTGAATATTATAACAAACTTTATAAAGACCATAATTTACCGGCAGTTTATCTGCCTTTTATAGTGGAAGAAGCAGCGGATTTTATTAAATGGGTAAAGCTGCCTGCCATAAATGAGAAAATTACCGGTTTCTCAGTGACCATGCCCTGGAAAGAGCAACTTGCAACATTGCTCGGATCTACCGAGGGCGTGATAAATTTCTGGGATGGCAGAGAATTATTTTTAAATACTGATTTGGCAGCTATGGAAGAAATCCTTGAGGAACTTGCTATTAATAAAACCAGCAAAATACTGGTAGCCGGTAGTGGAGGCAGTGCGATAACTGCCCTAAAGGCTCTCAGAAAATTTCATTGCCAGGTGGATATCAGTGCCCGCAATTTTCCCCGGGCAATAGACCTGGCAAAAGAATATAAAATCCGCTACATTATTCCTGAGAATACAACCAGAAAACATTATACACTATTTATCAATGCCACAACCCTGGGTATGAAAAGTGAAAACATCCTCGATATGATCGGGAGCCGTAAGTTTGAGGCTGCTCTTGACCTGCCCTATAATGATCAGGAGACACCTTTGGAAGCCTTTTGCCGTACGAAAAACCGCAAATATATCAGTGGCAGGTATTTCTGGCAGAAGCAGTCGCAAGAAAAATACTTTTTAAAAAAATCTTAAGAGGTGAGATTTTATGCAACGATGGCTTTTCTTAATTTTAATACTTATAGTAGCTTTCTTGGGCATTCTGATAGTAGTAGAGCAATATCAGGCTTACTGGCAATGTCCGCTTTCAGTGCGAAAAGTGCTGGGGGGAATGGAAACAAATCGGGATGAGCTTTATGAAGCAGTAACTGCTTACCAGAGGACCGGTAATGAGCAACGACTGCGGGCATTATACTTTCTGCTGGAAAATATGGACCAGCATAGTTTTGCCCTGGCAGGACTGAAAGATAGTACCGGAACTAAGATAAATTATGATATTTCCGAATTTGCGAATCTGGCTGAGGCGGAAGCAAAACTGGATAGTCTGCAGGAAGAATTTGGTGAACTTAATTTTCGTCTGCTTAAAAGATGCACTGACAATCAGGAGATGACTGCAGTTCTGTTAAGCGAAAATATTGAAGAAGCCTTCAAAGCCTGGAAAGAATTTCCCTGGAGCAGAAATTACAGTGAACATGATTTCCTAAACTATATATTACCATATCGGGGAAGTAATGAACCTTTAACCTCCTTCCGTCCCCGCTTTGAAGTAAGATATGCACAGGCGATTAAAGAGCTGGAAAGCAGCACCGACATAATGGCTGTAGCAGCGGCGATAAATGAGCAATTAAAAGCAGAGTTTAGATTCAATGCCAAGTATTACCTGCACCCCACAGATCAAAGCCTGGCAGAAATGTTGGAAAGTGGAGAAGGACGTTGTGAAGATATGACCAATTACGCCATATATGCACTAAGGGCAAATGGCATTGCCGTAACCAGTGATTATACGCCCTACTGGGCAGACAGTGATAATAATCATGCCTGGAATGCGATCATACTGCCTTCCGGAGAAGCACTTCCCTTTATGGGGTGTGAAAGTAATCCGGGAGTCTATACTCTAAGACAGCGGATTGCCAAGGTTTACCGTAAGATGTATGCGAGGCAGCAGGAAAGCCTGGGGATGCAATTGCTGGATAGCGAAGGTGCTCCCGCCTGGCTGGCAGGAAAGAACTATCTTGATGTAACCAGAGCTTATGTTCCAACTGTAGAGGTCAGTTTAACTACTTTATATGAAGTGGCAGATAGCGTCAGATTTGTCTATTTGGCAGTTTATAATGATGGTGACTGGCGGGCAATAGCCTGGGGAAAACTGGAAAGCGGGGCTTCAGAGCTACATGATGTGGGAGTTGATCTGGTCTATCTTCCGGTTTATTATCTAAAAGAAAAACTGGAACCGGCAGGCGAAGTATTTCTGTTAAATGAGAGTGGCAGGCAAGAGGAATTAACAGGGAACGGCACTCTGCAGGATATGACATTACGATCTACCACTCGAATGCGGCAGGCCAATCTGAGTGAAGAAAGTGATCAGATAAGCCTGCAGGACGGTTACAATTATGAACTACAATACTGGGAAAGTGGCTGGCAGTCAGCCGGTACGCAGGAATGCACAGGAAAACCCTTACACTTTACCGAAGTTCCGGCAGGAAAGTTATACCGGCTTCTGGCGCAGGATGAAGATAATAAGGGACGGATTTTCATATATAGAGAAAATGGACAGATCTGGTATTAGGAGCTGAGATGGAAGAAATAGGCAGATACTATAAAAGATTCAAATTTGGAGAAGATAATTTCCATCGCCTGATGAAACGGAGGATCCGCACGATCCTGCTGGTTTCGTCATTTTATGATGCTTTTATCTTTGAAGAAGACGGCAGATTGAGCGAACAGGTTTTTGGCGAGTACCGGCAGTTGAATTTAAGTACAGCCCCCAGGATAATTTCCGTACCGACAGGTGAAGATGCCCTGCGGATACTGGACAAGTATAATTTTGACCTGGTAATTACTATGAAACGCATCGGTTCTCTCACACCGGGAGAATTTGCCCATAGAATTAAGGAGCATCTGCCGGAAATACCGGTTCTGCTGCTTTTGAATGTTAATAATGACATCCCTGCGATCGACAAGAATTCTGCGGAAATGGAGTATATTGATGATGTATTCTCCTGGACAGGTGACACAACTCTGCTACTGGCCATGGTGAAGCAGGTCGAAGATCAGTGGAATGTTGCCATTGATACAGAAATCGGGCTGGTGCGAGTGATCATATTGGTGGAGGACTCCATCGAATATTACTCTAAATTTTTACCGGTATTATACCAGGAAATCATGAAACAGACACAACTTTTAATCAACAGTGAACTGGATGATATTAACAAAAGACTTCAGATGCGTGCCCGTCCGAAAGTTCTGCTCTGTCACGATTACGAGACAGCAGTGAAAAATTATGAGAAATATGAAGAATTTGTGATAGCAGTGATCTCAGACATCAGGTTTCCACGTGCGGGGAAACAGGATGAATCTGCCGGAATAGACCTGACAGATTATGTTAAACGGCGGAACAGCACTCTGCCCATATTATTAAATTCATCTGAAGCAGCAAACCGGCAAATAGTTGAAAAACTGGGTGTGGAATTTCTCAGTAAAAATTCTAAGAAGAAACTGGAAGAGATTAAATCGTTTATAGTGAATAACCTCGGATTTGGTGAATTCATTTTCAGAAATGAGGAAGGAAAAATATACGGCAGAGCCAGTGATATAAACACATTTGCCCGACTGCTAAATCAGATAGGTGATGAATCACTGCTTTATCACAGCATCCACAACCATTATTCAGCCTGGCTAGCAGCTCATGGTGAATTTCTGGTAGCCAAACGCATCAGACACTGGGGAGTAGACGACTTTGGCAGTTGTGCAGAGATCAGGCAATTCCTGGTCAACACTTTTCAGGAAGTGAAAGAAATAAGACTGCGTGGTAAAATGGTGCAGTTTGATCCGCAATACCTGGATATGGATGACGTAGTTATTCGGCTGGCTGACGGATCTTTGGGTGGAAAAGGCCGCGGTCTTGCCTTTCTAAATGCCCTGATGGTTTCTATGGACTGGGGAGAGGATTCCAAACAGATCAAGGTCCGCATACCTCGGACTTTTATAATTGGAACTAACGAATATGACGATTTCATCGAGCATAATAGAATAGAAAAGAAGGTTTTAGAAAAATCTGACACCGAGATCAAGGATATATTTCTGCAAAGCAGCTTCAGCAAAGAACTGATTGAAAGATTGAAACTATTATTGCAGAAGATAGATTATCCTCTGGCAGTGAGATCTTCCGGCTTGCTGGAAGATTCGCAGAGTCAGCCCTTTGCCGGAGTTTACGGCACTTACATGCTGCCAAATAATCATCCGGATTTTAAGGTGAGAATGCGCCAGTTACTGAATGCCGTGAAACTCGTGTATGCTTCCATATACCGGCACAATGCCCGAAACTATATTGAAGGTTTTAACTTCAGAGTGGAAGAAGAAAAAATGGCAGTTATTATACAGCAGATTGCAGGTTCGCAACAGGGCTCATATTTTTATCCTCAGATTTCAGGAGTGGCGCAATCTTATAACTACTATCCGGTTTACCGAATGAAACATGAAGATGGAGTGGCAAGCATCGTAACCGGAATGGGCGAAGCTGTTGTTAATGGCTTACAGACTTATAAATTTTCACCTGCTTACCCGAAAATGAATATTCTCAAACCTGCCGAACAGATTGAACGCTCGCAGCAGGATTTATATGCCATAAACCTGTCGCATGCGGATTTTGATCTGCGTAAAGGCGAACTGGAAACTTTCAGTGTTCTCCCGGTGAGAGAAATAATGGATCATAACTGCCTGAAATACGTAACCTCATTCTGGGATCATTACCAGCAGAAATACGTGGATGGAAAATTCGAAAAGGGTACTCGAATTGTTACTTTTGACAATATCCTGAAATATGGAGATTTCCCATTTGCAGCTGTGTTGAAACGGATTCTTGATGTAGGCACTGCTGCCCTGGGAGTACCGGTAGAAATTGAATTTGCAGTTGATCTATCGGGATTGGAAAGAAATGAATTATCTTACTTTTACGTTTTGCAGATCAGACCCATGACAGTCAATCAGGAGTTGCTGGTTTTAAAAGAAGAAACGATTGATAAAAGCAAAGCAATCCTTTTCAGTAATAAAGCGCTGGGAAATGGACTGGATAAAGACATTTTTGATATTATTTACGTTTTACCGGAAATATTCTCGTCAACGATTACTAACAATATAGTTCCTGAGATTGAAGCCTTCAACCTGGAATTAAGACAGGCAGGAAAAAAATACCTGCTTTTGGGTCCCGGACGCTGGGGTACCAGTGACAGATTTTTAGGCATACCCGTCCGGTGGGATCAAATCAATGCTGCCAAAGTGATTGTGGAAATATCTTTAAATGATTATCAGGTAGATTTTTCCCAAGGCACCCATTTTTTTCATAATTTGATCGCTCAGAATACAGGCTATATTTTTCTGGATAAAGAAGGTATTCTTGATCTGGACTGGTTAAACAGGCAAGAAGTAATTTCCAGAAGTAAATACGTAGTTCATCTCCGCAGCCAAAAACCCTTGCAGATTGAGATAAGTGGTATGACTGGACTGGCAGTGATCTATAGGGATGCGGAAGAGACGTGAGTCGTGAGACGTGAGTCGTGAACAGACATCACGGATTTCGATTAACGCTGAAAGAAGAGGAATCCTACTGTCAATTTGGGTTAAAATATGATAAAAATTTATCAGAGAGAAATAATTGATTGACATTTTTTTCAGGAATCCTCCTTTATCATTAATTAAAGAAGTTATTATAAGATAGTTGTGAGTTAATATCGCAAGTAAATAGAAGGTGTGTAAAAATATTAATAAGGAGTCAAAGATGAAGAAGCTTTTAGTACTTTTTTTTATCTTAATTCTGAGTGTTTCCGCTTTTGCCGTCTGGGAAGTTGGCAGTGTAGTCACAGATGATTATGACTGGACGGATTTAAACGGCGAATATCACTCAATTCACGAACTTACCGCAGCAGGTACGGTTGTTTATATTTTCTGGGGAGGTACTGGCTGACCAAGTTGTGTAGCGGCGGCGCCGGTACTTGCAAATTGGTATACCACTCAAGATCCCGAAGAAGTATATTTGATCTGTGCTACTAACTGGAACAATGGTCTTAATTATGCCCCTGAAATTGATGGTTATTACTGGGATTTCGGCAATGGTTATGTTCCTTTCTTCGCTGTTATAGGCGCTTATAATGTGCTTATGTATGGCGATAACTCCCAGTCTGCATCAACAGCAATGATCCCCCAGGCAATTGATTCTTTCAATGATATGGGAGTAGTTGCCCCTATCGCTAATCAGATACTGTTTTTCGGTGATGTAGAAACCTATGATGTATCTGAGATTTTCGTAAGCCCTAATGGCGATGTGACTGTTACTATTGATGACAATACAAATCCTGCAGTAGCAGAGGCAACTCTTGATGGAGACATCCTGACCATCACTGCTCAGAATTCGATGGGTCAAACCATGATCACGCTTATGGGTGATGATGGTGTAATGACCGCAACTAATGATTTCTATGTTACTGTTCTCGATCCAAATCCAAATACGGAAACTCTGGAATTTGCTCTGGAAGACACTCCAACCCAGGCAAATTATCCAAATAATCCCAATCCCTATGATGATACCTGGATAGATTTTGGCTGGACAAGTGTAACTGTTGAAGAAGACGCAGCCATCATCAGCATGAGTATCACGGGAGACCTATTCAGTGATAACTATCCCACCGAAGGCTCTCTGCATCTTACATCTCCAGACGGAACCGATATTATTATTATGGAGGGATTTACTTCCGGTACAAATAATGTGGAAATTGAAATAACTGATTTCATCACCCAACCCTGCGCCGGCGAATGGATCATTCATTTTGTAGATAGCTATGGTGATGGTGGGCACGGGCTTTATGACGGAACATTTAATATTACAATTCCCGGAACTGTTAATCCGGATCCAGCTCCCACAAACCTGGAAGCAGCCGTAACCGATGATGACGTTCATTTAAGCTGGGAATATAGCGATGGAAGTGAACCTGTAACATTAGCCTGGGACAGCGGAATAAATGATGACGGCATAGGCTTAACAAGTGGTGGAAGTTTCGTGGTTGCCAGTCGCTGGACACCAACAGAACTGGTAAATTATCATACAATGCCGATAAACACAATTCGTATGTATCTGCGTGGTGTAAGCACCAGTTACGTATTGAAAGTATGGACTGGCGCTAATGCCGGCACGGAAGTTCTTTCTCAGCCACTAACAGGTATGGTAATGGAAGCCTGGAACGATGTAACTCTTGATACTCCGGTTATTATAGATGCCGCAGATGAACTCTGGTTTGGCTACACGTGTGACAATCAACCGGCTGGCGAATATCCGGCAGGTTGTGATGCAGGTCCGGCAATTGCCGGCTTTGGTGATATGATCAGTATGGATGGAGCTTCCTGGGATCCGCTTAGTGGTTATGGACTTGATTATAACTGGAATCTGCAGGCAATTGCCAATGGCAGAACACTGGAACATCATTCAATACCAGAAGCTATCAAAGTTGCCCAGTTATCCAGAGACCTGTTCAGCAAAGGCAATCTGGGAGCTGAAAATACACGTGATCGCGACCTGCTTGGATTCAGAGTATGGCGTGATGGTGATGAATTAGCATATTTAGAAGATACAGGTGCTCGTTCTTATGATGATATGGACCTGGCAGACGGCACTTATGAATATTATGTAACTGCTGTATATGATGACAATGAATCTGATCCATCAAACACAGTTGAAGTTGTTATTGATACAGGAGTTATGCTTGATCCACCAGTTGGCTTGGAAGTAACTGATGATGGAATGGTAAGCTGGTATCCACCCGGAACAGGTGGTGAGTTAATATATGAAGGCTTCGAAACCTGGCCACCCGTCGGATGGCTATTCCTTGATGAAGATGTAGATGGTTACGAATGGGATGATGGTGGAGCTTTGGGTCTGGATGCATATGAAGGCTCGGGACTTGCTTATTCTGCTTCATATGATAATACTGTCGGTCCACTCAATCCTGATAACTGGCTGATCTCTCCGGCAATTGAATTAAGTATGCCGGGACAGATCCAATATTACGTATGTGCACAGGATGCCGCCTGGGCTGGTGAACATTATGGCGTATATATATCCACAACCGGCACTGATCCTGCAGATTTTGACCTTTTGTTTGAAGAAACAATGACGGCACGCAGTGGTGAAGAAAAAATCTTACCAAAAGGTACACGCGTTCAGGGTGCCTGGTATGAACGCTGCGTATCTACCGAAGGATACACAGGAACCTGCTATATTGCTTTCCGTCATTTCAATGTAACGGATATGTTCTATCTTGATCTTGATGAAGTCACAGTGAGTCAGGGTATGATGCGTCCTCTGGAAAGCTATAATGTTTACCTGGATGAAAACCTGGTTGGTAACACTACTGAAAACAGTTATCAGTTAACCGGACTTAGTGAAGGCGTTAGTTATGAAGTAGGATTAACAGCAGTTTACACTGAAGGGGAATCCGATGTTATCACAGCTGATTTCATATATTACCCGTCTGCTACTAACGAAGAGCTTCCTGGTGTAACAGCTCTGGTGGGAAATTATCCCAATCCTTTCAATCCGGAATGCACAATAGCCTTCTCACTGGCAGATAATGCTCCGGTAGAACTGAACATTTACAATGCCCGTGGTCAGTTTATTCGTACTCTGGTTAAGGAAGATATGGAAGCCGGATCTCATCAGGTCGTCTGGAATGGAACTGATGAAAACGGTAATAACGTTGCTTCAGGAATTTACTACTACAAGATGAATTCAGGCAAGTTTACTTCATCGAAGAAAATGGTTCTGATGAAATAGTGACATATGTCCCCTGGGGTTGATTATCTTATTAATAAAGCACCAGGAGGCATGATGAAAGAGCACGCTAATCATTTAAGCAGATTAGAGTTAAAAAGTTTTGAGGGAGAGTTCTTGTATGAATTAA
>JAIPGO010000089.1 GCA_021736135.1 Candidatus Cloacimonadota bacterium | reverse complement strand
TGTCTATAAAGATCAATTTTTTTACTGAGAATTACCACTAACACATAAACAGGGACTAAATTCTTAACCTATTTCCCTGCTGATCCATCTAATTTAAATTTTCACCTCTGATATTCTGCCAATTATGCAGAATTCATTAGCAATAAACAACCACAGAACATTGATCGTATGCCCCAGATGCGGAACCCAGCATATTATCACCAGCAGGTTTGAAAGCTATCTGGGCATTGCTGGAGATTTTGACCCTTCTGAAAGCGGCTGCAAATATTGCGATTTCCTCCCTCTCCGCGACCGTAAAATAACTGTCGAATAAATATTATTAGGTGTCCCACTCGGTAGGACCGAACCTATGTGTACGCCCAAAATTCGGTTCTAATGTATTAAAGATGTATAACATCCGGTAATTCGCACTAAACATTTCCTCTGGATTAAAAGATGCATAGTCTCCGGTTAAGGTACACCGCAACCGGAGGAATATAAAAAATACCCCTACTGCCCACCGGTGCGCAGCGCCGGTGGGCAGTAGGGGGGATAGACATTTAATCCTCCGGTGGCACTTCGTTTCACCGGAGGCTATGCATCTTAATCCCCTATTGGGATTATAATATCAAAAATGTAAGACTAAGCAATTCTAAAAAAAACAGCAGACACTATTCAGTGTAACTCTAAATATAATTAATAATTACCAGAAATCTTAAACCGAAGATGAAAAGTGCACATCTTCTACGCTTATGCAGGATTATCGTAATTGACAAAACTAAATTTCCTGAGATAGTTTAGGGAATGTTAATTAGTCCGTAGGACTTATCTATTTGTAGAATATAATATTAGCCCCACCTCAGCGATCGGCTCCGCCGGTCGCTGGGGTGGGGGGGGATGACCGATGTCTATTTCTACAAATATATATCCCCTATGGGGAAATCGAAAACAGTGATAAGTGACTTTATAATAGATACTTATAAATGTACAAACTTGAACTGTTATTGCCAGAAAACAATAATTGTGCATTATTATTGATATTATTTAGCATAAGTTACTGAAAAGGAGTGCCTGAAAGTGAAAAGTCTCAACGGGGGGGGGGATGCCCGATATTACTCAAAAATTGATTGACTGCTGACAGGTTAATATTAAAGCAACTTAGGAGATAGGTTAATGAAATCATGGAAGTTAAGGAAATAATATGATCCTGTTGATAGCTTTGCTGCATTTTGCCTGTGTTATTGCTGCCGGTCGCAGACTACTTTCCAAAACTGGCAAAACTCTCGGTTTTCTGGCAGGTTTAATGCTGGGACCTGTAGGAGTTATAATCGTTTATCAATCCCCAGAGCTGCTTTCTAGCAAAATCGTTGATTTGCTCTTTAAAAAATTTGAGAACAACGGACAAATCTCAGAAAGAGATCTTTTAGATTTTGCAGGTGTTACTTCCGGTAACCGTAATTTAGAGGCGATCAAGAAGCGTCAGATGACTGCCGGATTTAAACCAAACCGTGTTTATGCACCCTTAACCGGAAGTATTCTTATCTCTTTTCTTATAGGTTCTGTGTTTTATGGTTCCAGCCTGCTGATCCCTGTGGTATATGAATATACTGACTTTTCAATATTTAAAGAATCTAATGGTATTATTATTCAGGAGATTCTTGCTTTCCTGCTCTTTTTCATACCTTTCCTGCTTTCAGTTACTAATCACAGGAATATAATCGTTTGTCCCCGTTGTGCCCATAGTCATAAGCTTGCCAGCAGTTTTGAAAAGTTCCTCGGTATAGTTTCAGACGTTGATCCTACCGAGACCGGTTGCTCACGCTGCGATTACCTGCCTTCCCGTGACCGCAAAATAACTATTGAATGATTTTGCTGATATTATTCAACTTATTTTAACATAAGTACTTTGGCTGTCTGCTTCTCACTGCCGTTCTGCATCCGGATCAGATAAATACCGCTGGCACATTGCTGGCTGGCTGTATCTCTGCCATCCCAGGTTATCTGTCCCTTCTTTGCAGACACTTCAAATTCACGAACTTTCTGTCCTTTGATGTTATAAATACTCAATCCGGCATCCTGATCAACCTTTGTGATCTGCCAGCTGATATTCACTTCCGGATTAAAGGGATTGGGATAAATTCCCAGCGTGGAAGTAATTTTAGCTAACTGCTCATCATTAACTCCATTGGCAGTGAAATCAATTTTCTGAGCATAAACATCCCTGCCGTTGGCTGCCTGATAATAGTTACCTTCATGATGCCATTCTGCCCAGGCATAATATATTCCTCTATCGTCACTGATAATCTCGGAGAAACTTTGATCAGGTATATGAAATTCCGGTCCGGGCAAGCCTGCAATCGCATTACCGGCAAAATCAAATACACACAATCCTATTGAATTGACATATTCCTCTTGTAATAATGTTTTAGCCAGCAGGTAACCATGTTCGGAATATAAATCCAATACCCAGTCGCCTCCCAGGTCTTCAAAAGTAAAATATTCAGGGCTGAGTATATCTCCTTCCATACTCATATATTTCATCATGAATATTCCATCACCGCCACAGATCAAAATGATCTGATCAAGTTCTTCTACATAACAAAAATCTCTTATTTCTACCTCAGCATCTTCATATACAGGTATAGCAAAATTACCCAGCAGCTTTTCACCTTCCGGGGTGATAACCTGCTTTTTAAGACGCCAGCAGTAATTCTGCATCTGGTCACATTCATGACTGATCCAGTATTTTACCAGGTTACTCCCGACAATATATTCAAAAGAATTAGCTTCAAAATAGTTTCTACCTGTCAACCACACCGGTGAGTCCCAAACCGGTTCGAGGAGGTCATTCCAACGGGTAAGGTAAATATTATAGCTGGTGTAATAAGTGCAATAATCCCCTTTTATGGATATTATGTTTCCACCCTCAAGCCCCAGATCATAATTATCCGGCAGCACCGTCTCGCCATCCACGATCAGTTGACCTCTGCTGTGCCCGTTATCCTGCCAGTATAACAGGTAGCTCCCGTCCTCTCTCTTAACTGCTTCCACATTATTATAGTTTATTTCCTCGATCTCAATTCCGTCTTCTCCCCATTCCAGCCAGGGTTCATCATCAAATATGATCCTATGGATCCTGGTATATTCAGTAATAAAATCTTCTCTTATATGTTCCAGCAGCAGCATACTATTCTCTTCTTTCAATAAAACTGTGAAATATCCCTGATAAACATCCCGATAAATGATCGTTACTCCTTCATCTTCCAGAAGCGGATTACCATCGTTATCAAGATATTGAACCTTATACATTCTTTTATCATTCTTCCACTCATACCAGCAATAGACAATTTTATCCGGCAGAGCAAATATCTGGCAATCATAAGGTTCCAGTTGTTTATTCTCACAGATCAGAAACCCATCATCCTCAAAAACCGGTGCGCTATCAGGATCATATATCTGTGCCTTGAAATCAGATTGACCTTTGTCATCAATAATTTCTCTTGTTATATAAGTATCCCCCTGACTGTCATTACTTATAGCATATTCATCACTTCCATCAAAACTGAGCCAGCCTTCCGGGGGACTGACTAAAACTCCCTCTGCATTATATTCTATGAGTCGTATTACCACGGGGTCACGTACACCCAGTAAAATATTTCCGTCTGGTTTGATCTGACTATAACACATATACCCGGTGTATGGCAGATCAACACAAGTGCCCGTCATCTGCCAGGCTTCATCAAACTGCATCACTTTGAAAGTACCCGTATCGTTGTCATACAGGCATAAATAACAATCATCTCCCTGCTGGACTATCCTGTAAAAATGATCTCCTTCTCCAGTATTTCCCAGAATTAGCGGTTCAGGATAGAGAAATTCCCCGTTATTTAATATTTTATTACCAAATACATTATCATCATATTCCCAGGCAAGCAGATATTCGTCACTCTCCAATATTATCATTCCTGAATTATAGTAATCATATTCTCCGCAAAATATCCCTTCTCCGGGATACTGGAAGCTGCCGTCTCCAGTTACAATCTGAAAATACCAGCCCGGCTCGTCTATTTCGGTTACCCGTTTGAATATAGCCAGATTCCCCGCATCTGAAACAGCCAGAACTGACCTGTATAAGTCTCCTAATATAATACCGTTCTCCCAGCCGGTAACAATTTCACCGTCGGCATCTAAATGCCAGTTAAGTTCCTGATCGTTATACAGCGAGTGACAATATAATCCACCTGTATTATCACTTAAAAACCCAAATTGATAGAGCATAGTCTCTATTTCAATACCTTCAGTGCCCCAGAGCAATTCCCCGTCACTGGATATTTTCTGAAGAAAACATTCCATACTATCCGGTAAAGCATCATTCTTCCAATATAGAAACGTTGAGCCATCTTCACCCAGGCATATCAGTACACTTTCCGGAAAACCGTAACTGATCTCCTGGCTGACTGGTTCTGCCCAGATATTTGACTGGTCAACTCTGACTCCCTGTGTTTTGATATTATAACCACTACCCACTTCTTCCACCCAGGTGTAATATAGTACTTCATCTTTGCTGGCACTTTCCCATAAGTACTTATAATGACTTTCTTCAATAAGGGTATTTTCTTCCCAGGCTGGCTGGCCATTCAACAATAATCCTGCCAAAAGAATAATCAATATCACTGGTACTTTCATCTTGAACTCCTTTTCCTCTTTCCTTTGAATCTTTTTATGTTGCCATATCCTGTATGAATCCGCTGTTTAATTTAAAGCATAATCTGTTCCAGTTTATCACAAAACTTACTTAAATTATTAATGTACATTATAACTATATTTTATTACCTGTCAATATCAGATTCTACTTTTTTATCTGTAAATATTTTTAACAAATATGTATAAATTAATGAAGCTGCCTGATAAATATTGACCTTATTGTCCCGAATATATGATTATATATAAGACAGCGAAGCAGAAGGAAAAATATATTTAACTTGACTGGCAACTAAACAAAATATGAAAAATTCTGATTGAGAACAGGAGAGTAGAATGAGGATTTCCGATTGAGAAATATGATTAAGTTCATATTAATAGTTTTCATATTCAGTATCAATACCGCATTTCTCAGGGCAGAGGAAACGGCTGAGATTTCTACACAAGATTCACTCCTCTTCGGTGTGGGCATAGGACTTGGCTGGCAATTTAATACTTCCATGTTGCATGGCAATTCCTATTATTGTGCCCGTAATTATCGTCTGGGTTTAATTGATGATTCGAATCTTTACTATACTGAATTTGCCTTGTTATATGGGAAAGCCATCCATTTCAATGCTAAATACAGAGGATATTTCTCGTTTGCCTGTGGCATAAGTTATGTTGATATGACTTTTCTCGGTGAAAGTACAGGTTATGAATCATACGAGAAATTTCATTACAGCACCTGGGGTTTACCTTTCGATATAAATTTCACCGAAGGTATTTCGCCATATTTTGGTATAGGCGCTAATATTACATGTAATTTCAACTCTAAACGCTTATTTGGAAGTGTATTTACCATATTATACATAGGTGATTTTCAAAATAAGAATAACCAGCCCGGCAAATCATCAAAAAGCGAACTACCCTCGATTGAACTACCTCAGGAACAATCAGAAAAAGAAACAGGGAAAAAGGATTTAAGACATCTCTGTCTGGACTTTAATGTTCCGAATTATTTCTATTATACTCTGCTTGATCAGAAATCTGAAAATGAAACCATAAAATCTTACAAATTCAATTGCGCCCTTTCCGGGCAAAAGGAAGAACTGGTTTTTCCCTATACTTATAAAGAATCCAGCAGGCAGGACATATCCGAGCGTTACGAGCGAATGATCTCGTATGGTATAAAAGGCAGGAAATTTCTTAATGATAAAAGTGTGTTTATAGATATAGGATTAATCAAGTACAATGTATATGGCAAGGATGAAATTTCTCTGAAAGATTTTGAGGAGAGTAATTATTATGCGGCACTAAGTTTTGGAATGAGAGCTCTGGTTGATCATTTCTATATAGGAACGCAGATAAATGCTGGATATCCTCTGGGTAACGAAGATATCTACTTCAAGCATATAAGCGTGGTCGATTTATATAAATTCTTTATTAATATTGACCTGATTACTATAGGTGTTAGATTATAGCTCCATAAATACTATGAGGTATAAATAAATGCTGAGTAATTATTTAAAGATCGCGTTCCGGAATATGGTGCGCCATAAGATCTTCACTTTCATTAATCTGGCAGGTCTGATACTGGGGATAGCAGCGTTTCTTTTGATTATAACCTGGGTAGGTTATGAGATGAGCTTTGACCGCTTTAATACCAATAGTGACCGGATCCAGCGTTTATGTGTAGATTTTGAAGCCGGTAGTCATATGATCTACCCGATGACTATGCCGGCGGCAGCTCCTTTGCTGCTCAGTGAATATCCGGAAGTGGAAAATGCTGCCAGACTGGAAAGCCCCACACAGGCTGTGATCAAGATCGGAGAGGAAACTATTGTTGAATCCGGGGTAGCTCATGGCGATAATTCGCTGTTTGAAATATTCACTTTCCCGTTTGTGGCAGGAGATGCGACTACTGCCCTTTTAGAGCCATATACTGCGATCATCACGGAATCCATGGCCAAAAAGTATTTTAAAGATAAAAATCCTTTGGGAGAGGTCTTTCAGATCAATGGTAAAGGGGATTACACTGTTACCGGTGTAATCAGGGATATTCCCCAGAATTCACATTTCCGTTTTAATATTATGGGTTCTTTTTCTACTCTCTATGCCCAGAATAAGGATGCTATGGAAAACTGGTTTCACATCCAGTTCTTCACATACCTGCTATTGGCAAAAGACGCCGATGCGGAGGCATTATCAGCCAAATTCCCGGATTTTATTGATAAATATCTTGGTGCCAGGCTGGCAGGTGCCGGAGCATCGCTGAAGTTTTTTCTGCAGCCTCTAACCAGTATCCATTTACATTCGGATCTTTCCGGTGATATTGCTCCCCAGGCAGATAATGAAAATCTGCTTCTATTTATCGGAATTGCTGTTTTTATTTTGGTTTTAGCCTGTATAAACTATATCAATCTCTCCACGGCAACCATAGCAGTAAGGGCAAGAGAAATAGGATTACGAAAAACCTTCGGTTCCAGTCGCCGGGATATTATCAGGCAGTTTTTGCTGGAATCAATCCTATTTTGCTTTACTGCCATGATAGCTGCCCTGGCTCTGGTGGAAATGATCCGTCCGCATTTTCGGGAACTTTTCGGCACTTACGTGGACTTGAGTTTCCTTAATCCGGTATCCATAGCTCTGATAGTGTTTGCCTTTCCGGTCTGCCTGGGATTGCTATCTGCCATATACCCATCACTTTATATGTCTACCTTGCAGCCGGTTACGATCCTGATACCGGGATTCTTCAGATCTGCCGGAAGATCATATCTCAGGAGTATTCTGGTAATTTTCCAGTTCTCTATCTCCATAATTCTGATCATTGCCACGTTGACAGTATATAAACAGATCAACTATATGAAACAAAGCAATCCCGGATTCAAAGAAGAGAATGTGATTGAAATTCCCGGAATGAGAACTTTGCAGCGAAATATTTCGCTGGATGCCTTGCGCCAGGCAATATATCAGATACCTGAAATTGAACATATCGGGTTTTCCTCGTTAATGCCGGGACGAGGTATTCAGAAGGCGATCATGTATCCGGAAGGCTTTTCCGATGACCAGCCCCAAATGGGGGAGAAGCTGTTTGTTGATGCCGGATATATTGATGCCATAGGTATAGAACTCCTGACAGGAAGAAATTTCTCTTTTGATATGCAGACAGATCCGCAGGCAAGTGTGCTCATAAATGAATCCGCAGCTCAGCGTTTCGGATGGCGGGATCCCATCGGCAAGATGTTTACACTCACTCTCCCAAACGGTGAAAGTTATAAAATGGCAGTCATCGGAATGGTTAAGGATTTTCATTCCACCTCGCTGCGCAGCCCTATTGAGCCTTTGGTCATTTATAATGATGAGAGCAGGATCAACTATATGTCAGTCAGAAGCAAAACTGAAGATACAGCCGGCGTAATAAAACAACTGGAAAAGGTGCTCAAAAAGCTGCAGCCGGATTTTGGGTTTCGCTATTACTTTTTAGACGAACTCCTTGATCAGATGTATGGGAAAGAGCAGCAGACTGCCAGACTGGCATCATATTTCAGCATTATATCTATTCTACTGGGCTGTTTAGGTCTTTTTGGCTTAACCACTTTCATACTGCGTAACAGGACAAAGGAAATCGGTATCAGAAAAGTGATGGGAGCATCTATGAATAGTATCCTGCTGCTGCTTGTCAAAGATTTTTGTAAATGGATATTGCTCGCTATAATCATTTCCCTGCCGGTTTCTGCTTTCCTGATGAATAACTGGCTGCAGAAATTTGCTTACCGCACTGAGATCGGGTTGGGCATATTTGCGCTGTCTGCAGTTTTTGCTCTGCTGGTTGCCATAATAACCATCAGTTTTCAAACTGTCAGGATGACACTCTCAAATCCCATAAAAGCATTAAAATATGAATAATTGGATATAAGGAACAAAATATGGATTTTGCTGAATTTTACTTAAATGAAAAAGAATGTATCTTATGCACTGCCATTCATAACGGGCATGGGTTAGTGCCCTTAATTGCCGCCAATATGGCTCTTAATGAAAATGAAAGACTCTATGAAGAAGATCCTCATACCGGTTATTTTACGGAAATATGCGAAAACCGGATCATTGTGCAGCACAGCCGGTTTGAAATCGACCTTAACCGTCCATCTGAAAAGGCTTTTTATATTATGCCGGAACAGGCATGGGGCTTGAAAGTCAGAAAAAAAACTCCTGCCCCGGAAGAGATTGAACTGGCGATGAGCTTATATAATGCATATTATGAAAAAGTGCAAGAAAATGTTAACCACCTTCTGAAAACACATAAGCGGATATTTGTTTATGATCTGCATTCCTATAATCATCAGCGGCTGGGAGCAGGGATGCCTTTTGACGATCCGGCAAAGAACCCGGAAATCATATTGGGAACCAATAATATGCCGGAAAAGTGGTTTCCGCTGGTTGAAATGGTGCAGAAGCAATTGATAAGTGAAGACTATTCTGGTAGAAGTCTGGATGTGCGGATCAATGTCAAATTCGATGGAGGACATTTCTCGAGGTGGCTGCATGCAACTTTTCCCGATCAGGTGATCTGCATAGCCCTGGAATTTAAGAAGATTTTCATGGATGAATGGAGTGGGGAAGTGGACTGGAAGAAAGCGGAAAGGCTGAGAGAGATACTTGCATCAACCTTGCTGGGAATCAGGGAATTTCTGAGTGAGAAGTGAAAAGTGAGAAGAAAAGAGAAGATTTTTCACCACAGAGGGCACAGAGAACACAGAGAGGGAGATAAGGATAAATAAATATCGGCTAAAATCGAATTATGAATTGATTCATCTTAATTACTCTGTGTCCTCTGTGGTGAGAAAATCTCCTTCTTCGTTTTCGATTCACTATTCACCGTTCACTGTTCACTTTTTAAAAAAGAAATTCCTTGTCAGAATTGGGGATATTTTGATTTTTAATTTCAGAGTGCGGGTGTAGCTCAGTGGTAGAGCATCAGCTTCCCAAGCTGAGGGTCGCGGGTTCGACCCCCGTCACCCGCTCCAGTTTATTGACTTCATTACCACAGAATAGAAAGAATATAAATCAAATAGAGGGATATTATGAAGTTTATATATAGGAATGGGCTTGGTGATTTAACGGTGACTATTGAGAGTGAGGCAATTGTCAGGATCGATTTCGGTTTTGAAGATGTTTGTGATAATTGTGACCATCAGCTTGCCGGGCAATTTAAAAATGAAATGGATGAATATTTTGCCGGAACAAGACGTGAATTTGAAATACCCTATCTGCTAACGGGCAGTGAATTTCAGTTGAAAGTATGGCAGGCATTAACTACAATTAAATATGGCGAAACCTGCTCTTATAGTGATATTGCTGAAATGACCGGTATGCCTTCTGCCTGCCGGGCGGTGGCAAATGCGATTGGGGCAAATCCTTTGCCTATTATTATACCTTGTCATCGTGTGGTTAGAAAATCAGGTAATTTAGGAGGTTTCCGCGGTGGGGTAGAGCTGAAGAAATCACTCCTGAAAATTGAAGAAACTTAACCGCGAAAAGCGCGAAAAACACGAAAAGAAGAAATCTATTTGTTATTATTATATATATTTTCTCAGTTTCGTCCCCTCTCCCTTTCTCCCCTTCGTTTAGTCTTCAGATGACCTTCTGGCGGTATTCACTCATTGCAAAGACGATCATCATAGCAGTAAAATGTCATCAAGTGCAACCTCGCATTAAGTGTATATCCCCTGGATGTCTCTTAATACCCTGACAGCACCACAACCCGCCTTCGCATAACATCAATAAGTTATGCGAAGGCGGGTTGTGGTTTGCTTATTGTGAAAAGAGGTTGCCGGAAAGATAGATATCTGGCGGTTACTATCTATTACATAATATAATCCATAAATATTATTTGACAATCATATATGTGGAAATTATTTTTAATTTATAGGGGAAAGGGAAGTTTTCAAGAGAAGGAGGATATACTTATGAAGTATTATCAAAAAACACGGCAGGAGTATCTGGACAGTAAAACCAGACGGGAGAGTGGTTCGCTGGATTTTCTGGGGAAACACTGCGATATCCATGGCCGTTTGGGGAATACGGTTTACCGGCATAAACGGAACGGGGAAAGGTATTCATATCCTTATATTCCCCGGTCAAAGTATGCGCCAACTGTTCTCAGCCGCCGCAGCGACTGCATAATGAAAACAATTAACCGGTTCAGTAATGTGCATCAGGAAGGTTTTAAAGAGTTTATCCGTAAGCTGTATTATTACACACCTTATTTTGTGCATCCCGGTTTTTACGGTTTCACCTGTAATACATTCTTTAAGATCCGCCAGCAAAAAGAATACTTTGTGCAGATCGATGAAGGGCTGCTGCAGAAAATGAAACTGGCAGGACGGACGAAGCTGGAATTCGGTTTTCAGTCGGCAGGAGAGCATACTTTGCGCTGCTATATGGGAGAAGAACTCTATTGTGAGCGGAAAGTTACGGTCGTAAGTGCGGAAGAGGAACTGGAAAGAGTATATGCCGACTGGTATGATGAGCATTTAACGGAAATCCTGGAACTGCCTGATCCGCGGTTTGCCGGGATGGAAAAGTATTTTCGGTGCGTTATTCCACCCAACTGGATACTTTCGCTGACGGGGAAATGCCGTGATTTTGTCCTTTTCAGTACGCGGAATTCGCATCTTGATTTTGGAATAAGGATGAAGAATTATATGTATTCCCGGGGACTGGCAAGTCATGAGCATAACGGGCAATCGCTTTATTTCCTGGAAGTGCAGCCGAAAGTAAACCATTGCTGGGTTAATATTACAGCTGATTGCCGGGCAGTATATGAAAAGTTTTATAACCGCTGGTTTGAGGCAAATTACCGTAAACGCTGGCGGGCAACGGGACCGCAGAATCTCTGGTCGAAACTGGTATTTGCCGCCGCCAGGGAACTGGGATACGATATGAAAACGCTGAGCCCTGGGAACTGGCTGCCGGGAATTGATACGCTGTGTGAACTGCTGAAAACGGCCGGTTTTGGAAAACAGGGACTGAGCGAAGAAGAGCTCAGAGTGGATTTTTTTGATAAAAGATGAAAGATTAAATACGAGGGAAAGAGAGACTGAGGGGGAACCTAATTGAAAATTGAAAATGTAAATTGGAACCCTCTGCCGACGTATTAATAATAACAAATTTCGAGTTACGAGTCTCAAGTTCCGATTTCTTCCCGTCTTCGATTATATTTCATGTCACGAATCACGCTGAATGCAGTGAAGAATTTCAACCGCGGATTAAGAGGATTATGCGGATTATTATTCCTTTAACCCGTTTTGTGAAGTACCTTACCAGTGATATTCTGTTACTTTTTGTCAGAATATTTTATTCACCCTTTCAAACTCATTTCAAAGCTCTGCCTGGAATGTGTCTATTTGTCATATACCGGTTAATTTGCGAATGTATCAGTATCTACAGCTCATATAAATCTTCTTTTTTCTTATCTCTTCTCTTTTATCCGTGCTATCCGTAAAATCCGCGTTTTGCAATCTTCTTTTTTGGTTCTGGCTTGTCCAGGTTAAGCTTATGCAAAGAGTCGTAGTTCTAACTTTCTCTGTGCCAGAAACATACGGCTTTTTGTGAAATCCTATTGCACAAAGTGGGATTAACTTCTTACAAAACTTCTTCTCTAACATCTACATCTTACTATCCATCGTTATTAATTGTTATTCGTTAAAAGTGCAAAGCCTCCGGTGGGACTTCGTTTTCCCGGAGGCTTTGCCAGGAATAATAATAAACATTTACAAATATTTTGCTTTAAAATATTTTTGATAAAAGGGAGTACGATAAGAAATGAGAAAAGTAGCAGTTATAATATTTTGTCTGTATGTTCTGTTCATTTCAGATTTACGTTCGGAATATGAACCTGTAACCAGACAGCTTCTCATTCTGCATTCTTATTCACCTTCCATGGAATGGGTAAATGAAATGAATTCTGGAATAAGTGAGATCATCAGTAAAGAGCATAGCATCAAAATCCAGATAACATATGAGTTTCTTGAGGCAAAGAGATTTCACAGTCCGGAATATTTTATGCATACGGCTCAGGCCTTCAAATTCAAATATTCCATTACATCATTTGATGCCATAATCAGTTGCGATGATCATGCTTTTGATTTCATAAGGAATTACCGTGACATCTGTTTCCCGGGAGTTCCTGTTTTTTTCTGCGGAGTTAATGATATATATCAGGAATTGAACTATGAGGATATCAGAGGTATTTTTGAAGCAAATCCCTTACAAGCTAATATATCCCTGATGCGGAAGCTGATGTTGAATTTGAAAAATATCCTGATCGTGATTGATCCTAACACCAGGACTAATAACGTTCACCGGGAAAGAATTATAAAGGAGATAATCCCTGATAACACAGATATTGGCATAGAGATGACCGGGAATATGACATTTAAGGAATTGGAAGAGAAACTGACAGGATTGCCTGAGGATACATGCGTTCTATATTTTTCTTATCTAATTGATTCAACAGGAGAATATTTGTCGCATATACCGATTGCAGAGAGGCTGTTGAAACGTTGTAACTGTCCTGTATTTATTCTGAATAAGATATATCTGGATCTGGGTGTGATTGGGGGGTATGTAACCAATCCACGTGCCCATGGGGCAGCGGCAGCTTTGATGGCTACAGATTTTCTACGAGGAGTGCCGCTTAACAACCTTGACGCACGGGATTATATGAATTCTGATCTTTATCAGCCAGTTTTCAATCTCAGGAAACTTAAGCAATATAAACTCAATTTAAATGATCTTCCTCAGAATTATCAATTGTATAAAAGTAAGTCGGAATTTGAAGCAAAGACAAGTGCAATATTACCCTATTCGATATGGGCTATAATACTATTGACGGTTCTATTAATATACCTGCTATATATATATATGGTTAATAGACGTAATCAGTTAAAGCTCTTGAATAGAGATATGGAGTGGCAGAGTTTGACAGAGAATCTGCCGGCAGTGGTATTCAGGATTGATCAGCAAGGCAGGTACAATTATATCAATTCCAGCATATCGCGCTATTTTGGGATCAATAAGGAGGCGTTGCTCAACAGAACGGTCAAAGAAGTCGGGCTGTCAGAAGTCATCAGCAAAATTGATGAAGATATCGTATTACCAATTTTTGAGCATAAGAAGACCTTAAAGTATGAATATAATTACGTAAATCCTCTCACCAATGAGGAGTTCTATTTTGAAACCCGGTACGTGCCGGAATTTGTAAATGGTAAGGTGAAATATATATTGGGAATCGTTCTTGACATAACTCAGCGGCATCAATACCAGCTTGAACTAATAAGTCGGGAAAGACAATATTTAGACCTTTTTAACAGTCTCTTAACGGGATTTGCCATACAGGAAATAATCTTTGATGACAATGGAAAACCAGTAAACTACCGGTTTCTTTCCGTAAATCCGGCTTTCGAAAAGATCCTGAATCTGAAAAAGAAAAATGTCATCGGGAAACTAGTACTTGAAGTCATACCCGACCTGGAACCCTACTGGATCGAACGATATGGAAAAGTAGCTTTAAGTGGCGAATCTGTGCAATTCAGCGAGAGAAGCGCTTTTTTTAACAAATGGTTCCAGGTTTCTGCCTATCGTGTAGGTGAGAAAAAAGTGGCAACTGTTTTTATGGATATAACAGATAACATCCTTATGAGCGAAGAATTACAGCAGAGAAACCTGGAACTGAAAGGGATCAACAAGGAGCTTCAGGATAAGATTGACAAGGCTGTATGGCAAATGCGGGATAATGATCATCTACTCGTCGAACAATCAAGGTTGGCAGCACTCGGGGAGATGCTGTCCATAATTGGACATGAGTGGCGTCAGCCCTTAAATTCTCTCGGCTTGATCATCCAGGATATAAAGGATAGCAGGGAGTTTGGAGAGTTGACCGAAGAATTTTTTTCACAAAAAGTTAATAATGTAATTTCCATATTGCAAACCATTTCCGGTACGATTGAGGAGTTTCGATTTTTCTTTTGCCAGAAGCAGGTCGAAGATATAATTGATATCGGCACTGTGATTCGGAAAACGGTTAACTTTATTAGAGATAGAAGTAGTAGTGAGGGGATCGAAATTATAACAGAGCTTGAGGAAAATTGTTTGGTCGAGGGTGAGACGAGTGAATTTGCCCAGATAATACTAAATATACTGGCAAACAGTTTTGAAGCTTTTCAGGAGCAGTCAATTCCAGAAAAAAAGATCTGGATAACCTTACAAAGAAGAGAAAATCATAACCTGCTGAAAATAGCAGATAATGCCGGTGGTATAGCGGAAGAATTTCTTGATAAAGTCTTTTTGCCATATTTCTCGATAAAAACCAAAGCAAAGGGCACCGGAATAGGTTTATTTATGGCACGTAAATTGGTAGAAACTAAATTTAAGGGCAGCATCACCCTGCGAAACAAAAAAAATGGTGTAGAAATAAATATTGAGACGTAATTATGTATGATGTAATTGTAATAGGTGGTGGAGCAGCAGGTACCATTGCTGCCGGTAGAGCAGCCTCCAGAGGGAAAAAAGTATGCCTGCTGGAGAAGAATCCCCTGATTGGGAAAAAAATCCTGATCACCGGCAAGGGAAGATGTAATTTTACCAATGCATCGGACGTGAATAATCATATCGCCAACTGTCCTGTAAACGGTAAATTTATTACTAATGCACTCTACAGGTTTGATGCTGAGAAAACCATAGCTTTTTTTCAGGAATTGGGAGTGCAAAGCAAAATAGAAAGAGGTAACCGTGTATTTCCGGAATCCGACAAGGCAAAAGACATTGTATCCGCTCTGGAAAAGTACCTGCGGCTGCATCAGGTAGAGGTGATCAAGGATGATGTGCAAAACCTGGCAAAGATCAAGGACGTTTTCATTATTCTGGGTTTGAACAACCAGCGATACGAAGCGGAGAAGATAATTATTGCTACCGGGGGCAAGAGCTATCCAGGCACAGGTTCCACTGGTGACGGTTATCGTTTTGCCAAAAAATTGGGACATACAATCAATCTGCTCACTCCATCACTGGTTCCCATGGAAACAGCAGAAAGCTGGGTAACTGAAATGCAGGGACTTTCGCTTAAAAATGTAGAAATCAGGATTCTTAATAAAAATGATAAGCTCCAATACCAGGATTTTGGAGAAATGATTTTTACTCATTACGGGATTAGTGGTCCTATAATACTGTCTGCTTCTTCGCATTTACGAGTGATCAATAATCTGATTCTGGAAATTGATCTGAAGCCTGCCCTGGATGAAATGGCTCTTGATAAACGGCTTTTGCGTGATATAGCAGAAAATTCTAACCGGCAGTTAAATAATCTGCTTAAGGAACTACTGCCGGCTAAGATGATCCCGGTAATCATCAGGCTTTCCGGTATTGCAGAAGATCGCGTTGCTAACAGTATAAGAAAAGAGGAACGTAAAGTTCTCATCAATTTATTGAAACACTTGCGTATGACTCTTACAGGATTTCGCCCTGTAAAAGAAGCGATAATAACTTCAGGTGGAATATGTGTGGATGAGATCGAGCCCCGCACCATGGAATCAAGAATAGAGCCGGGATTGTTTTTTGCCGGAGAAATAATCGATGTTGATGCATATACCGGAGGTTATAATCTGCAAATAGCATTTTCCACGGGTTTTGTAGCAGGAGATAACGTGTAAAGGGTGAGCGGTAATCGGTGACGGGAAAAAGATATCTCTGACATCTATGAAATATACCTGGAATCACGAGTCACGCCTTTTCATAATCCTTGACGCCTGGAGCATATCCCTAAAAATTTTCATCTGAAATTCAGGAAGGAGTATATATTGGAAAAAATATTAGTTACCAGTGCACTGATCTATGCAAATGGTCCTTTGCATATCGGGCATGTAGCGGGTGCATATCTGCCGGCGGATATATTTGTCAGGTTTCACAAACTAATCGGCTCGGATATTATTTTTATCTCCGGCACTGATGAACATGGTGCACCGGTTTCCATACGTGCTGAAAAAGAAGGAATAACGTCACGCCAGCTGGTGGATCATTACCATGCTCAGATTGAGAAAAGCTTTCAAGGTTTAAAAATCGATTTTACTAATTTCAGCGGTACTGCCAGGCCAGTTCATCATAAGATTTCGCAGAACTTTTTTTTGCAGTTATTCGACAAAGGCTATATTATTCCCAAAATAGGGCAACAGTTCTATTGCGAACATGACAAACGATTCCTGGCAGACAGATACGTTGAAGGTGAATGCCCGTTTTGTCATGCTGCCGGAGCACGTGGCGACCAGTGTGATAATTGCGGAAAACTAATTGATACTATTACTTTGATTGATCCCTCCTGTAAGATATGCGGTAATACGCCCCAAATCAAAGAAACAAAACACTGGTATCTGGAATTACCGAAATTTGAAAGTATGCTGCGTGATTGGCTGATGACAAAAAGTCACTGGAAAGACAATGTAATCAATTTTATAATGGGCTGGCTGAATGAAGGTTTGATTGAAAGGGCTATAACCCGAGATATTAACTGGGGAATACCGGTACCGCTTGCAGATGCAGGCGACAAGGTTCTTTACGTATGGTTTGAAGCACCTATCGGTTATATTTCGTCAACCGTTGAATGGGCAGAAAATATCGGAAATCCTGAAAGATGGAAGGATTACTGGTTTGATAAGGAATGCCGGCTAATTCATTTCATTGGAAAGGATAATATCCCATTTCATGCTCTTATCTGGCCTGCAATGCTCATGGAACAATCTGAACCTTACATTCTGCCGGGTGATATTCCTGCAAACGAATATCTCAATATTGAAGGCAGCAAAGTTTCCACCAGCCGCAATTATGCCATCTGGGTAGATGAGTATCTTAAATATTTCGATGGTGAATTGCTGCGATATGTGCTGGCGGCAAATGCCCCTGAAAGCAAGGATTCCGATTTCACCTGGTCAGATTTTCAAGTTAAGGTTAATAGTGAACTGGCAAATATACTGGGAAATCTTGCTAACCGGGTATTTACTTTTTCCAAAAAATTCTTTGACGGAAAGATCAGCCGTCCATTGGAACTATCAGAAAGCTCTGACAGTCTTCTGAGCAACTCATTGGAAATAATTTCTGTAATAGAAAGCTGTTACCGTAATTTCCGGGTACGTAAAGCGGTTAATTTGATCCTTGATCTTGCCCGCTCAGGAAACCGGTATTTCGATGAACGTGCTCCCTGGCATGCGGTGAAAACTGACATCGCAAATGCCGAAGAAACACTCTATGTGTGCCTGGAACTTCTGAAAAAGATAACCGTGGTTATGACACCGATTCTGCCTGGTAAGATGCTGCAACTGCGTTCTATGATGATGCTTTCGGAAAATTACCAGTGGGATTCCCAGGAAGAGTTGATTCCTGAATTCCATATTGGTGAGATTGAACCTCTCTTCATCAAGATAACAGACGAACAGATCGAGGAACAGCGGATACTTCTGGAAGGATCTGCAGAAACAGAAACGGCTCCTCCGGTGCACAAACCAGAAATATCTTATGAAGAATTTCAAAAAATGGAATTGCGCATAGTAAAAATTATCAAGGCTGAAAATGTAAAAAAATCCGGTAAACTTCTGCAACTGGAAATTCAACTTGGCTCAGAAACCAGAACAATCGTCTCTGGTATTGCTGAATATTACAAACCGGAAGAACTTATTAATAAGAAAGTTCTTATGCTGATGAACCTGAAGCCACGAAAAATAATGGGCATTGAGAGCCAGGGCATGATTCTTGCTGCAGTTGATTCCGAGACTGGTCTTTCGCTCTTACAGACTTTTAGGGATATGCCTGACGGAACTGAAGTCAGCTAAAATATTATTTAAACCCATATTGTGCATCAGGATTTCACAATTAGCACTAAGTTTCTGGCACAGAGAAAGTTATAAAATGATCATAAAGATCAAAAATATTCAGTGATCATTTTCTAACTTCTCTGCACTCATCCCGATGTGTCGGGAATACGACTCTTTGCAAAAGCTTAACCTGGACAAGCCAGAACCAAAAAAGAAGATTGCAAACCGCGGATTTTACGGATAGCACGGATAAAAGACAAGAGGATAAGAAAAAAGAAGATTTTTATTAGCTGTAAGTACTAATACATTCAGAACACCTGACTTCAAAGATTATAAAATGCCCCCGATTTTAAGAATAAGCCTTAAACTTAATCCGAGTGATTGCATTATATTTACGGTCTAAATTACTACTAAAAAAAATACAAATAATGGGTATGTATTTGCAAAAAAATGAAAAAGAGTGACAAACACAGGTTAAAG
>JAIPGO010000088.1 GCA_021736135.1 Candidatus Cloacimonadota bacterium | reverse complement strand
AACTTTTAACTTGTTCTTTTAAATTCTATCTGCGTTGTTCATCGCTTTAATATCAAAGGATATTGAAGCTCTTCTCGCCTTGATATAATTCAAAATTACTGCGTTAAATTGTCACACATATTTATGACGCAATGCTTATAATGACTATTTTAATTTATTATTAAATATGCAGAAGTCGCTGAAGCGACTGAACAATTGTATAAATATTGAACCCCCCATTTAAAAATGGGGGCTAATTAGAGAATCTTTGTTAAACAGGGAGATGACCCATTACAATAGAATTTCCGAGGGATGCGAGAGTGATATTGAAAACGATTGACAAAAGCCGGTTATGTTTCTATTTATTCCGTATGAAGAAGATGCTTATTATTCTTATATTGCTAATTGTTATACTGTTGCTCGCAGTTTCCCAAACAGCGGAAATCCTGCGGGAAGCTGATTTTTATACGCAACTGGAGAAAAACTATGTCCGTTGTGATCTGTGCCCGAATAACTGCGTTTTGAAGGCGGGGGAGAGCGGTATCTGCAAGGTCAGGAAAAATATCAACGGCAAATTATATTCACTGGTCTATGGTCAGCCTGTTTCCATCAACATCGATCCCATTGAAAAGAAGCCGCTTTATCATTTTCTGCCCGGAACAAAAGTGCTTTCTCTGGCAACAGTCGGCTGTAATATGAACTGTAATTTCTGCCAGAACTGGACGATATCGCAGACATCTCCGGGAGAAATTCAGGTTAAGCAGGTTACCCCTGCGGAGATTATCGATCTGGCAATGCAGAATGATTGCCCGAGCATCGCTTTCACTTATACGGAACCTACCGTTTTTTATGAATATATGTATGACATAGCCGTTCTGGCACATCAGAATGGTATTAAAACAGTGTGGGTAACCTGCGGTTATATCAATGAGGCTCCATTGCGGAAGCTGGCGCCATTTATAGATGCTGCCAATATTGATTTGAAAGGATTTTCCGAGGAATTTTATCATACTTATACGACAGGTTCGCTGCTGCCGGTGTTGCATACTTTAAAAACCGCCAAAGAAGAGGGTATATATTTTGAAATTACCAATCTGCTGATCCCGGCTGCTAATGATGACCCTGAGGAAATTCATGCCATGTGCCGCTGGATAATAAATGATCTGGGTGCGGAATATCCCCTGCATTTTTCCCGCTTTTTTCCGAATTACAGGTTGCTGAATCGTCCCCAGACTCCCGCTAAAACTCTTAGAACTGCTTATCAGATAGCTCTGGAGGAAGGTCTGAAATATGTTTATGTGGGCAATATCAGCGGTATTTCGGAAGATACGGTCTGCCCGCAATGCCAGAAGAAACTGATCATCCGTTCCGGTTACTCGCTTCTGGAAGATCATGTAATAGACGGGAAATGTGCATTCTGCGGAGAGCAGATACCCGGCATCTTTTCTCCATGAGAATCAAATCACTTCTCATCCTTCTGGGCTTCATTTCCATTCTTTCGCAAACAGTTCTTCTGCGCGAAATGCTGATGGAGGTAAATGGGAATGAAATCGTTTTTTCTGTGTATCTATCACTCTGGTTAGCCTTGATCGCGGGTGGCAGCTATTTTGCCCGTATCATAAAAAAGTCACCTTATGTAATTCCCATAGTCTATTCTCTCCTGCTTTTCCTTGTTCCGCTGCAATTCTATTTCATCCGCAAAATGGCAAGCGCTTTGACTCTGGTGAACGGTCAGGTCATTAATTTACCGGCAATAATGCTTTTAGGCTCAACGATCCTGGCCCCGGGCTGTCTGCTTTCAGGATTTCTCTTTCCGCATCTATGCAACCAGCTAAAAGTCAACGCCAGAATGGTACATCTGGGATATGTGCTCGAATGTTGCGGAATAATCGCCGGCAGCATTATTTTTGTGATTCTTGTCCGGTTCATTCCGCCTTTCAGTCTGCTTTGCCTGCTGAGTCTGGCAGGATATATTATTCTTTATCTCGGTTACCGCCAGAAAGTAATGCTGCTGCCTCTGATCTTATTTCTGATCCTGCAGCCCTTCTCCAATCGGTTTTACCGGGAATGTTACAGTAAACGATATTTACCCCAGAAACTGCTTTCCTCCCAGGATTCGCATTACGGCAGGCTTGATGTCACGGAAATAATGGAACAGAAAAATTATTACTGGAACGGTGTGCTGTTAGCCAGCGGTAATGATGAGATGTATGCTCAGCAGATGGTAGATTTCGTCCTGCTGCAGCATCCCGCAC
Source organism: Candidatus Cloacimonadota bacterium (assembly GCA_021736135.1). GTDB lineage: Bacteria > Cloacimonadota > Cloacimonadia > Cloacimonadales > TCS61 > JAIPGO01. The sequence continues at coordinate 17,056 of JAIPGO010000088.1, read as the reverse complement.
CGGTAAATGTACTCATGGCAGGTGGCTTATTGAATGGCTGCCTGGCAGAAATGCAGAGCTATGATGTTGTGCATTACATCGATTACCTGGAAATGGATTCTAATATTCTGCAGCAGGCGGAACCTGCCGAAAAAGTCGATTTTATCAGGACTGATCCGGTGCGCTACGTGCAAAGCACACAGAAAAAGTATGACCTGATATTCATTGATCTGCCTGATCCTTCTTCGCTATATCTGAACAGGTTCTATACCCGGGAATTTTTCCAGGCGCTGAACAGCATCTGCCGTGACAGCCTCAGCACGGTTGCCATCACACTCAGCAGCGGAGCGAATTATATGACCAGCGAGATCATTAATCTCAATGCCACTATCTATCATACTTTTTCCTCTGTATTCTCACATACCGTTCTCATCCCATCACTCAAGAATATTTTCCTCGGCAGCAATAGCGACTATATTTCTAATCAGGAAGCGGTTCTGAGGCAAAGGCTTATATATGAAAAACCTTTCTTCAGTGAAACCGTGATCTTTGAAAAGTGCAATGACCTGCGGATCAATTCTATTTTGAATATCCTGAATTCCATAACACCTCAATACAATACTTTTTCCAATCCCCGCGCCTATCTATCAACTATCCTTCTCTGGACGGATATTCTGGATTTGAGGCTTTATCCGAAAATCAGCTTTTTACAGTCGCATCTCTGGCTGATCTTTTTTTCCTGCTTTCTGTTAATATCAATTATCGGCTGGTTGGCTTCCCTTTTAAATGGTTCCCGGGAGCAGCGGCTTGACCTGAACATTTTTTCTGTCAGTCTGGTTAATTTCGTTATGGAACTGGTTCTGATCAATCTTTTCCAGATGCAATACGGATACGTCTATTTTGTCATATTTCTTTTCAGTTCCAGTTTCATGCTGGGACTGGTGGGTGGATTTCTGGTGCAGAAAAAGCGTCAGATCCCCATTAAGATTGTCTGGCTGCTTGATCTTATACTCATATTGAGCATATATTTCCTGTTCTCAGTCAGAATATCCATTTTAACGTTTTTCCTCTGCAATATCGCCTTTGGCTTTCTGGAAGGTTTACTTTCAGCGGAATTTCTGGAAAGAAAAGCAGCAGCAGCCGGCAAAGGCAGCACCTTCTATTTTATGGACAGTCTCGGCGCTATGACAGGTGGGCTTATCTTCAGTATTTTTCTCATTCCCCTGGCAGGCCTGCAAAGCAGCCTGCTGCTGTTGCTGCTGATAATTGTCCTTAACTGATACAATCCATATCGGGCAGATAACTAATAATCGTTGCACAGTGAGTTTTGATGGGTGAATCCTGCTGCATGAAAAGGATTTAAGTGGCAATCACAGGCAGGATAATAATGTTTGCTTTATACTAGAAAGGGTTTATCTTTTCAGATGACAGTGTCAGATGAAATAGTCAAGTGTTTTGGTGTTTAATCCGGGGATGTCAATCAGGGGTGGGATTGCTGCCGTAATTGCAACCAATCCTCATCTTCGCTATACCCATCAAATAGTGAAGTGTTTTTTTATCACGAGTGAGTTTCCGTTACCATGATGCAGCAACGCCCTCACAAACAGGAGGTTTTCCATGTATTTTTTATTATCAATTACAGTTCTGAGTCTATTTCTGATTACATTATTTACGTCTGAATCGCAGAATACACAGAAGAAGACAGACCACTCATCCAATAAGCAAATTAAAAGCCGGAACCAGAGTTTGATGCATATTACAATGATGAGTCTTTTAATAATTTTAGCGGGATGCACGTCGTCGACATCTCCGGATGTTCAAACGACAGCACCGATAGTAATATCAACCTTTCCGGCAGATCATGCAACTGACGTTCCGATCAACATAGCCGTTATCGCAGATTTCAGTGAGGAAATCGATGCGCAAAGCATAACGGCAGCAACATTTTCCTGTAAACAAGGAACGATCGATGTCCCGGGTACCGTAACGAATACTGCTAATGCAGCCATGTTCACGCCGACAGGCAATCTGCAGAGTAATAGTACCTTTACTGTGTTGCTCACAACCGGGATCAAGGATCTTGACGGTAATAATCTAAACAGCGATTACAGTTGGAGTTTTGCCACCGGAGAAACGATTGACACTGCTCCACCCACCATTATCGTAACATATCCTGCTGATCAAGCGACTAATGTCACCACAGGCAGCAGTATTACTGCCAGATTTAGTGATGCTATCGATCCGGTGAGTCTTACATCTGCTACTTTTTTTCTTGCTCATGGGAATATAATAGTTCCTGGTACGATAACTCACAACGAAACCATCGCTATCTTCAATCCCGAGGAAAACCTGATGATCAATACCATCTATACAGTCACGATTACAACCGGAATACAGGATATTGCCGGCAATTCTCTGGAAGAAGATTATGTCTGGAGTTTTACAACTAGCGCGTCAGATGATAATGAACCTCCGATAGTAATTTCAACAGTTCCTTTAGATCAGGCAGCAGATGTTGCTTTAAACAGCCATGTCACAGTAATTTTCAGCGAACACATGAATCCGCTGAGTATAACGCCGGAGACCTTCACCCTTTTGCATGGCACAACGCAGATCAGTGGAGCAGTGACATATATGGCAAATACAGCGATCTTCATACCATCGGTAAACCTGCTTAATAATACTGCCTATATGGCCACCCTCACAACCGGCATACAGGATATTTCCGGCAATAATCTGGAGGAAAATTATACCTGGGATTTTGATACTGGATCAGTTCTGGACATAATACCTCCGGTAGTGATAAATACTTATCCAGTTTTTATGGCAACAGACGTACCTATTAACAGCCAGATTACAGCAACCTTCAGTGAGGCGATGGATCCATTGACTATTACACCTGCAACTTTCACACTTTTATTAAACAATATGCTGGTTTCCGGAGCGGTGACCTTCACAGCCAATACTGCAATTTTTACTCCCTCAGCCATCCTTTTTAACAATCATACCTATACCGGCAGGCTCTCAACCGGAATACGTGACCTTGCGGGAAATGCCATGGTACATATTTATGGCTGGAGTTTTACAACCAGTGGCGGTTCGGATATCATACCACCGGAAGTAATTTCAACATTTCCTGCTGATGAGGCAACTAACATTGCAATTAACAGCCAGGTCACGGCAGTCTTCAGCGAGGCGATGAATCCGCTGAGTATAAATTCGATTACTTTTACCCTAAAGCGTGGTGCAACGCATATTGCAGGATCAGTGAATCTCACTACTGACACGGCAATCTTCTCACCGACTTTGAATCTGGAAAGCGATACAGAATATAATGCCACTATCGCTTCCGAAGTACATGACCTTGCCGGTAATGTGATGCTAAATGATTATAACTGGAGTTTTATAACCAGTACGATACCGGATATTACACCACCTTCTGTGATCTCGACATTTCCTGCAGATGAAGCAACGGATGTAGCCCTTAACTGCCACCTGACAGCAATCTTCAGCGAAATAATGGACCCATTGAGTATCACTCCTGTAACTTTTATATTACTACAGGGCACAACACCTGTAACAGGCTCAATAACGCATACAGCATCCACTTCGGTCTTCACTCCTGACGCAAATCTGTCTGCCAGTTCTGTATATACTGCTAGAATCACTACTGGTGTAATTGATCTGGCGGGAAATGCTATGACTGAAGATTATGTATGGATATTCACAACAGGCACTCAAGGTGCAATACCTGCACCGGTTGATCTTGGAACCAGTGGTAATTTCGTAATACTTGCCAAAAGTGCAGTCTCAACTATTCCAAATTCTATTATTACAGGAGATGTCGGATTAAGCCCGGCTGCTACTTCATATTTGACGGGATTTGCACTGACTGACTGGACGGGACATGCTACTTCAGACCAGGTTACCGGATTTATATATGCATCAGACATGGCTGATCCTACTCCAATTATCCTGACAACAGCAATATTGAATATGGAAACCGCATACACAGATGCAGCAACTCGACCAAATCCCGGTTATATCAATTTGTCTGGAGGAAATATCGGTGGACTTGCTCTTGCCCCCGGCTTATACCACTGGGGGAGCACAGTTACTATTTCTGCCGATGTAACCCTATCAGGTGGAGCAGATGCCGTTTGGATATTTCAGATCAGCAGTGACCTGGTTTCCAGCACTGGAACCGGGATCATACTTAGCGGAGGTGCCCTGGCTCAAAATGTTTTCTGGCAGGTGGCTGGACAAGTAACGTTGGGAGCGGATTCTCACTTCGAGGGAATTATTTTAAGTCAAACTTCTATCACATTGGCGACGAATGCTTCCATAAATGGAAGGACACTGGCGCAAACCATGGTTGCTCTTGACCAGGTTACTTTAACGGAACCTGCGCAGTAAAAACAGATTTTAGTTGTGGATCATTCTTTATAAAGTAGGGGCGAACCTATGTGTTCGCCCCCTATTTTTTACATAACGTAATTATCTGGTGTGTTAAATCCGGGATATTCAGGTTTTTGATGAGGTTTCAGAACAGGGTGTGGAGATCAGTAATCCTCTTTTCAGGATGGTGCTCAAGGTGAGTTTCCATTCTTCCCAAACTATTTCGTCGTGGAAGTCTCTTTCATTGATCATGGAGATCAGCGGAGCAAGATAGATCGCGCTATAGCCTATTGCCAGAAGGCATTCACGGACCGCTTCAATAGGAAGACTGATTGCCTTGCCGGTGCGTACTGCTTCCAGATAAGCATCATGAAAATGTAGATTGGCACCTAATGGACCCTGTTCTGCCACGTCCCGGAGCGCAGTTCTCAAATGCCCTGCCCCTTCGGCAATTTCCCTTCGGAGCAGAGATGCCCATTGAGGATTGGCATGTAATACGCTCATCAGCCTGATCGGCGAGTCGATCAACATTTCCTCCGGAGATTTATTTTCCGGATTCGCTCCGAATATTACCGACAACATACACATCCCCTCATATTTGAGTACAGCTTCGTAAAGAAGAACTTTGCTTTGGAAATAGTAATGTATCATTACTTGTTTTACACCGGCAGCATTGGCAATTGCTCTGGTACTAGTGCTTTTAAATCCGGATTCGGAGAATAGTTTCGTGGCTGCTATAAAAATCTGACCTTTGGGTGTGGCCGGATCCGGAGGAATGGGAATTTCACTAGTAAATGAATGTAACAAAACCGGTTGAGAAGATTTTTCCAGCTCCTTTTCTGCTGTTGAAGAAAATAACTTATCTGCGTTAACTTTCATTGTAATCACCACCTGTGTTTAATGTGTTTTCCTGAGTAAAGACTCCTGAAGCTTTCAAGTGAATTAGTCAGGTGACACTTTCTTTTATAAAGTATAGCGAACTGTCAAGTAAAAGCGAATTATATATTTCTTAATTTTCAGAATATAGCATAAATAACCATATTAACAAATATAAGTAATACGATTTGCCTTTAGATGTAAGCTCTTAATACATAGAGGATTTGATAATTCAACCTGCATTGGAATTATATTACGATAAATATTTTTGTCTGATGGAATCCGGATTTCCTGGAAATAGCAGTATCAATCAAGGGTGGGATGGATACTCCTCAGTTTCAACTACCCCCTTCTTTACTATATCCATCAAATAGTGAAGCGTTTTTTAGTTTACAAGTGAGTTAACGTTACTTTGATGCAGCTACGCACTCACAAACAGGAGGTTTATAATGAACTTTTTAAGAATTATGGTTTTAGCATTGATACTTTTAGTTTTCAGTGCAGTCAGTGCCCAGTATGAAGGACCAGAGACGGGATTTGGAATTGAAGTTGGAGGAGCTTATGGCGACAACAGCGGTAATGATGAAAGTTGGTCTCCTCGCGTCAAAATTGATTACCAGCTTAAGCTTGCTGCCCCTTTGTTTACTCAAATAGGATTGAGTTACACCACACTTCAAGGTGGTACAGGTTACGATAAAACCAAAACTGTGGCGGGTGATGTCAGGTTTCTATTAAGACCTATCAAATTGAATCAGATGTTTCCGTATTTTTATGCTGGAGCAGGTGCAGCCAAAAATGTGAATATCAATGGTTCTGACTTTTTACCCTTGATACCTGTCGGTCTTGGCATTCAGACATCACTTGGAGAGCAGCTTATGTTCCAGATAAGCGGTGGTTACAATTTAGTGCTGTCTGATGATCTGGATGGCGTGGCACGATCTGACACAGATCTCAATCGTTTCACAAATAAGAAACACGATGGTTTTTTTGAGATCATGGTCGGATTGTTTTATGGTAATCCTGGAAACAATGGAAAAGAGGAGAAAGTCATTATCCCACCAAAAGTTATCATTGTTGATACTGATGGAGACGGGATAAATGATGACATCGAATTGAACAAGTACAAGACAGATCCGAATTCAGCAGATACTGATAAAGATGGTCTGAATGATGGAGATGAAATCTTGAAGTATATGACTGATCCGAATTCAGCAGATATGGATAGTGATGGCTTGAAAGACGGGGAAGAAATTTTGAAGTACAAGACTGATCCCAAAATCGCCGACACGGATGGAGATGGTTTGAGTGACGGCAAAGAAGTTTTAACGAGCTTGACTGATCCCCTTAAGAAAGATACTGATGGAGATGGTCTATCTGATGGTGAAGAAGTAACCAGATATAGTTCAGATCCGCTTAAAACGGATTCCGATGGCGATATGTTATCTGATGGCGATGAAGCCATAAAATACATTACAGATCCCAATAAAACAGATACTGATGGAGATGGAATTAATGACTATGAAGAAATAATGACTTACCGGACAGATCCTTTGAAAATTGATACGGATGGTGGAGGTATGATCGATGGTGCAGAGATCAAAGCCAAGAAGAATCCTCTGGACTCCACTGACGATCTTTTCGATCTTTCGAAGGGTAAAAAAATAGTGCTGCATGGTATTAATTTCGAAACCAATAAATCCCGGATTTTACCTGAATCAGAAGTGATCCTGAGGAAAGTTCGTGAATCAATGGCAGCAAATCCGGATGCGACAATTATTATCACTGGTCACACTGACAATGTCGGCAGCGATGAATATAACCGTGGTTTATCACAGCAACGAGCACAGGCAGTCAAGGACTGGCTGGTAAAAAATAATGTCAGCGCGTCCAGGATGAAAGTTATCGGTAAAGGTGAAACCGAACCTGCGGCAACAAATGACACAAAAGAAGGCCGTGCTGAAAACCGTCGCATAGAATTTCTGGTTGAATAATTTCTAATACATGATAAGGAGAGGTTTAATGTCATCATTAACTTTAGGCTTATTATGACGGAGAACCTCTTCTTGTTGCTGATTTTTAAAAAACCTGTTGGAGTATATTATGTTATGGACAATAGCTGTTGTTTTAATCGTTCTCTGGTTGCTGGGACTCGTCACGTCCTATACTCTAGGTGGATTTGTTCACATTCTACTGGTGATTGCAATCATTACCATCCTGATCAGAGTGATCAATGGGAAAAAGCCGATCACCTGATCACTGTGAGAAATTGTACAATTGCAGGTAATAAAAGGGGCAGAGCGAAATATCTGCATACTTGAATTTGGAGGTGGTAATACTTTCTCTGGAGGAAAATTTGGAATCTCATTGAGACTATAGCCTTTTCTGTTGTGTTTTTTTTTAATAGCTCCTATTTTGTACTTGGGAGCTGATGAAGAGCAGCAGGATTTTAAGTGCAGAAGAACTCGATAAACCTCTCATTCACTCTGTGACGAAATCCTGCTGGTTTTCGTAAAACCAGCCTCGGCTAATCCGAAATCAGAAAGGTTCGCGTAAAGAGATCAAACTGGAAAGTTTGATCTACATAATATATTAAAATATTCTGCTGAAAATGAATAAATATTGTGAGTAAGTACAACCTTAAAAAAATGGCTTTTTATATTTTGATGCAGTAATTAACATACGCTATATAAAGATGGGAGGGGATGCCGAGAATGTTCAAGTTAAACCTTTATCAGGTATTCGCAATCCTCATTAATACACAAAATAGTGCACAAATATCATTTTCATTTCAAAATTATCGAAATTGACAAACGATTTTTCATTTTTACAATTACAGGATTTTATTTTAGTCCGTAGGACTTATCTATATGTAGAATATATTGTTGCCAGCCCAACCTCTACCTCCGGTAAACAGTTTCATTCTCTGCCTGATCACATAAAAAAAAAGCATAATAAGAGGCTTTGTGCTTCTCAAAGAAAATCTTTCTGATCATTACAGATTGAAAAATGTAAGGAGAAGTAAGGAAAAGTAAGGAAAAAGTAAGGTCATAACTCTATGCAATAATATAATATACAACAAAAACTTACTCTTTTGGCGTTTTTTGAATATATATACCCCTATTTTTAACTTTTCTATGATAATTTATTGAATCAGTATTGAAATCATTAAATCCCCTTTATTCAATCAGGGCAGGGATGCCCTGGAAACGTTTTCAGGGCATCCCTGCCCTGATTTCAAATCCAGAGCTGGAAGCTATGGATACCTGACTGAGACGTGATCTCAAATCTGGTAAACGCCACTTTGATTATGATGTATCCCCAAGCCTGAGTTTCCAGACCATCCCTGGTCTGTTTTATTACTAACTCATAATATTGAAAATATCATTGACTTTCTCTCAGGAAACTGACAAGTGGATATCAAGGATTTGAATTATGGAAATATTTGAAATAATAAAAGAACTGGAATATTATCGGGGCTATTATCCGGATATAGCTTTAAATGAGGTTGTTGCCCGGAAAGAGGAGTTAATTCCTGAATTGATCAAACAATTGGATTGGATAACTAAACACATTTCGGTAACATTTAATAATAAAAAATATATTGGTCATTTTATGATTTTTCTCCTTTTGGCTCAATTTGAAGAAAAAAGAGCGTTTCCTTATATTGTCGAGTATTTCACAAAATTTAAAAATGGCTGTTTAGATATTTCTAACAGTTTCCTTTCCAGTGAATTAAAGAAGGTCATTTCTTCTTGTTTTGATGGTAATCTCCAATTACTGGAGTCTGTGGTTCTAGACCGGAATGTCCATGAAAAAGTAAGAATTGCTTTTCTGATGAGCCTGTTGACCTTGTTTCGTTACGATATCATCGAGCAGGATTATTTATTGAGAAGATTGAAATTCTTTTTTGATAACCTGGAAAGAAAACCTTCCAGCCTCTGGCGCATAATGATCATAATTTGTGCAGCCTGGGAAATTGAAGAGTTGCTTCCTGAAATAAAAAAAGCTTATGAGGATGATTTAATAGATAAGAACTGTTATCCACCAGAAAAGATGATACCCATGATTACCTCTGAAGAGGTAAGTTTCTATGTTTTGCCTGGTTTAACCCGATTTGATAAGGAAATCTGTGATACAAGCTGGTGGAGGGACATTTGTGATAACTATGATTATGATGATGATGCATATTCTGAATACGATGACATTGAGGAGGAAAATCAAGATATGAATAGTTCGATTCCGGATAATACAGTTTCGCAGGTTATTGTAAATAACAATGGTTTACCTGTAGTTAATATTTCCCCGAAAATCGGTAGAAACGATCCCTGTCCCTGTGGCAGTGGCAAGAAATTTAAAAAGTGCTGCGGCAGCATAAACGAATAATATATTATGAACGACACAGAACTTAAAAAGATAATGAAAAAAACATTAGGTCAGCTATTGTACCAAAAAAAATACATTGCTCCGGTTGATTTATTAATGGCATTGGGTTATTTATCAGAAAGAGACCATGAGAACTGGCGCATGGGGCGAGTGGATTTTATGGAACAGGTTTGCAGTACAAATCTGAAAAGGCTTTCTCGGATTATGAAATTACTCCGTATTTACGCCAAAGAACATAACCTCAGCCCTTCCTTAACTGCTTACATGACCTGGGGTGATCAAAAGAAAAGAAAGCTGAAATTCAGTAAAACAGGGAAATACTTTATCGAACAGGCTTATGCAACACACTATATTAGTATTTATAAGCCCCCCAAAAAGCTCAAAGAAATAACAGAAGATACTGTTGAGGTAAAATAATATGGAAATAAAGAAAATTATCTGGGAACTGAAATATTATCATGGCTATTTTCCGGAAGAAGCACTAAAGGCAGCAATAGAACAAAAGGAAGAGATTATACCGGAACTGCTCCAGATGCTTAAAATATCTATCGAAAATATTAATTATGTTAGCTCAGGCAGCAGTTACATGGGGCATCTATATGCTATTTATCTGCTGGCTCAGTTCCGTGTGCCGGATGCGTTCCCTTTGATTGTAGAGTTTTTTACTTATTTTGAAGAAGATGATTATTCTTTTATGGGTGATTTCATAACGGAAGACCTGCATAGAATTCTGGCTTCAGTATTTAATGGTGATATTGAAACTCTGGAAATGGTATCTACCTATAGTGCTTGCGATGAATTCACCAGAATAGCATTTCTGGATGCCTGCCTGATCCTGTTTAAAGAAGGTCAAATTGACAGAACTCGCCTGCTTGATATATTCAGAGGTGTTTTCCGGAAACAGGAAAGAGAGGAATCATATATCTGGCAAAGATTGGTGGAATATTGTGTGATCATTAGTGCTGAAGAACTGTTAGATTTCATTATTGAGGCGTATAATGATGATTTGATAGATAACATTGAGTTGCCACAGGAAGACGCCATATCTGATATAAAAGCAAAGAATATCTCTTATTCTTCCTATATTAATATGAACCTGATTGAAAATGCTGTTGATGAAACTCAATGGTTAGTAATAACAATGCCTCCCATAGAAGAACCTGAATATTTCAAGGGAATGTCTGACCTTAATAAGGAAATATTCAAAGAACTCGAGTATTTTAACGGCTATTATCCTGAAGAAGCTTTAAAAAAAGCAATAGCAAATAAAAATAATATTATCCCTGATTTGCTCAAAATCCTCAACTGGGTGACTGAGCACCCGGAATTAATGGAAAATATTGATTATATTTGCCCTGTTTATGCCTGCTTCCTGTTAGGTATATTTGAAGAGAAAAGCGCTTTTCCAATAATAATCAAATTTATCGGTTCTGTGAATCATTTTTCAGAATCCTTCCAGGAATTTGTATTTTGCAATCTAAGTGTGATACTCGCATCCTGCTACAGCGGAGACAACTATATAACTGATCAGTACATATTGAATCAGAAATTACGGGAAGAAATCAGAAGCGCTATTATGGATTGCTACCTCGTGCTTTATAAGAATAACAAGATCAGCAGGAAAACGTTTCTGGAAATCTTGCGCTACATATTCGCTCATATTGAAAGAGATCCATCACTTCTGTGGGATAGTATGTTTGATGCCTGCATTTTGGCACATGCTACAGAATTTATCAAAGAAATTGAAAATGCCTATAAACAAAATCTGGTTAATACATTATTCTATCCCCGTCAAATTATTTTGAGATATATAAATGACTCTGAGGATTGCAGTTATAATTTTGAAAGGCTTAAAAAACTGGAAAGCGAAATTAAAGAAACCGATTGGTGGAAATTCATTGAACTCACCGAACCGGAAGAGATAAAGCTGACATATTTTGATAGAATTAGTGCTGAACAAGAAGATTTTGAACAGTCACAACGGGACTATTGTGAAGAAATCAGGTATAATAATGAACCTGTGAAACCTTATGTGAGAACTGGTGAAAAAATCGGCAGGAACGATCCCTGCCCTTGTGGCAGTGGCAAGAAATATAAAAAATGCTGCGGTAAAAATATTTAGCGAGACTTATGAACGATCAGGAATTAAAGACAAAAGTGCGTAAGACAGCCGGGCAGTTGATGTATAATAAGAAATATATCGCTCCGGTAGATTTGCTTATGGAGATGGGATATTTAACTGCCAAAGACCATGAGAACTGGCGTATAGGGAAAGTGCCGTTTCTGGAGCAAGTCTGCCAGGTCAACTTGAAAAAGCTGTCGCTCATTATGAAAATACTGCGGGATTACTGCAAAGAACATAAATATAATCCATCTTATACTGCTTATATGAGTTGGGGTAAACAGCAAAAGAGAAAATTGAGGTTCAGTAAATCAGGAGAATCCTTTATTGAGCAGGCTTATGCTACTCACTACGTGAATCCAAGTCTAAGAAAAGAGAAACTGGAGAAAATGGAAGAAGAATTCACATCTTGATTTTTTTTGGAGTGCATTAACATTGTTAATGCAACGAGACGCAGTCGAGTATAAGGCGGGGGATAAAGTTGATCGCCCTTAAGTCTATCCGGAGTACCGTCTAAACTCAATTGCTTAGCTCTGAAGTAATTATTCCGGAAACTCTTTTCTGATTATCTCAATCACTTCTTCAACCGTCTTTACGCTGAATCTCTCATAACTTTTATGAACTTTTAATATCTCCTTCAATGCCTCTTCCACCAATTCTAAATTCTCCCAGGTTTTCAAGTCAGTTAACACCGTTTCCAGGCAATTTTCCTTATAGCTGATCTGTCCCAGAACGTGCACGATCATTTTGCGGGGACGTTTTTCACTTTCCCACTGCAGTTCTTTCAGGAATGGCAAAACATCGGCAGGATGTGTGCGTCCTCTTAATTCCAGGCCATGGATGATCTCTCTGCGTACTTCGGGATCAGGATCATGCAGATGAGCTGACGCAAACTGCAGCAAAGCCTTGGGATTCTTTTCTCCCATCTGCTTTAGGGCTCCGATCACGGCATTTCGGACTTTATGATGATTGTCATGCAAAGCAACTGCCAGTAAATCGAATATGGCATCTGCATGCTTTTTACCTATCTCACCCAGGGAGTAGGCTGCTGACTGCCGTAACAGCTCATTCTCGTCCTGCAGCAGGGTTTTTAATAATCTGATGGCGGTTTCCTGCAAAGCGGGTCTAAAATGATAAATTCTGCCCAGTGCCCGGTAGCTGATTTTTCGTATATGCGTATTCTCATCCGAAAAATACGCCCTGAGACCTAATGGGGTATCCTCGTTCAAATCCATTTCTATTGCTGCATAGATCTGTCTGACTATACTCTGTCTGACAATAAGGGGACATTCATAATACTTCATTTACTTATCCTCATTTTTTTCTCAAACTCAGATTTTTCAATATACTTCAATTTTGAGATCCAGGTATTCATTTCCTGCAGTTTCTGCTGAAATTCAGTTTCGCTTACATCAAAATCCGGCAAATCCTCAGTTGCCCGGCGATTGTCATAGAAAAGATTATGATCTATCTCAAATTCCGGCGGAACGGCATGCAGCGCCATGGCACACTGATAGCCGTAATAATCCGGAGAATCATAAGCCGGGTTTTGGGCAGTTTGCACAATAATGTTATCTCTAAAATAACCGGGACTTTCCTCGGTGGATGATGTGATCGCAGCACCCATGGCACCGGTATCATAAACGATGTTATTCTGAAAATGACCTTTCGGTTTGCCCTTACCGGCATCCCAGAGCGATAAACCCCAGGTGTACATATCCTCTATGATATTATTCTGCACGGAACCTTCCGCATCGACGAATAGTCCGATGCCTTTCCAGTAACGCGCAAGATAGTTATCATTAATATTGGCTTTAGCATTCCAGGTCACGCCGATCGCCACGCCGCGTCCGCCATCAATAATATTCCCCGTGATCAGCGCTTCTGCATCCCGGTAAAGGGCGATACCATCCCAGGAATTATTGGTGATCTCATTATCCATTATTTCCAGATAGGAATTTTCGCGTCCGCAGATACCCATTATTCCGGAAATATTCCTGGCGATCATCAATGAGTCCCCTTGATTTCCCGTGATCAGATTATTCCTGATAAAGGCACTGCTGTTTTTTACCACGATTGCAGCATCTGATGCCATTCCTGATGTATCACGAATTCCTTCTGTGAGAGTAATATTCTCCAGATAAAAATCCTGGCAGTTCACAACGTAGATTCCAAAGCCGGAATTAGTGTGAATAACTGCCGACCTGTCTGCAGGTCCTTGCAGTTTGACATTTTTTCCACTGATCTTCAAACCATAAGTTGCCGGAACGGGAGTATTAACGTCTTCGCAATTGCCACAGGTCTCATCGATGAAATATGTAGGTTGTAGATAATAATCTCCACTGCCGAGATTAATAGTAACATCAGCCTGCGATGAAATAAAGAGTGACTGCAGCTCTTCAGTATTATCAATAATGATATTATTTTCTGCCAAACCTGCCAGGTAAATGATAAATGTAATGATCAAAGCAATTCTCTTCTTCATATAATTTCCTTACTTCAAAAATATGATATTAAGATTCATAATTTCCTCATAACTGTCAAATATTAATCAAAGGATTAGGTCTCCTGTTTTTTTTGAAAATCATTGAAATTGAAATTCAAGGAAATCGTCTCCCAGCTAAGCCAAGAGTTTTGGACTGTATTCAGGACAAGACTTTTGAGCGACTAATATACTTCTGATTAACCAGTTACATAAAATCATCTCTTATTCGTGTCGTCCAAAAGTCTCCGATAGATCGGAGCAGGCTTTGTTCCGGAATACCGTCCAAAACTCTTGACTTAGCTTGGATATCTGTTCCACTAATGGAAGAAAATTCACATTCATTATCATCACTATCTTTATACTGGATAATTTGTTATAATAATCTCTGAGTAATTTTCCAGGGGGATGCCAGTTAATCAAAGAATCAGGTATTTTCAGAAAATATAAATAAAATATATTGCTCTCCATAATACCTGAGACAATCTTGCCTCAAGAAAATAAATTCAGGGCAGTCTTTATGAAAAGTTTTGCGTTCGTTACAGGAATACTGGCAGGATTACTGTTTGGCATTGCCACGCCTTTCAGCAAACTGCTGCTGGCAGAGCTGAACAGCTTTCAATTAGCAGGTTTATTATACCTGGGTGCAACCTTGACATTTCTGCCTTATGTGATCAAGAATTATAAAAGAGAATTTAACACTATACGCCAATCCCGGCAAAAGAGCTCAATCCTGGGTATTATCATCTTTGGAGGATTACTGGGACCGGTGTTTCTATTATTTGGTCTGAAATCAGCCAGTTCCTCTTCCGTTTCAGTCTGGTTAAATCTGGAATTAGTGTCAACAGCAGTCATTGGGGTGATATTTTTTAAAGATCATCTGGATAAGCCAGCGGTATTGGGGGTAATATTCGCATTAACTGCAGGAGTTACTGTTTCTTTTCAGGAAGGTTTTGGTGCTGTTATTCCGGGTATATTTGTTGGATTAGCCTGCATCTGCTGGGGGATTGACAATCATCTCACAGCCCTGATAGATGGCGCTTCCCCGCAAACAATTACCTTTCTCAAGGGTATATTTGCCGGTTCCATCAATCTGTTCATTGGTATGCTCATCGGTGGGGCAGATATCGCTGTTGATATTTTACTTTTATCCTTAGTAGTGGGCACTATATCTTATGGTTTCAGTATCGTGCTATACGTAATCTCCGCTCAGCATCTCGGAGCAACCAGAAGTCAGGTATTATTTTCCACCGGATCATTCTGGGGAATACTGGCAGCTTTTTTATTACTTGCGGAACCAATAAACATTTACGTTGTCATTTCCATATTGCTCTTAGCCCTGGGAATATTCTGGTCAAATATCCTGATACATACGCATTCACACAAACACAAAAAAATCTCTCACGTACATTTGCACACACATGATGAACATCATACTCACTCACATGATCAGGAGGTGAATGATCTGCCACACACACACCTGCACGATCACAACGAACAGATCCACACACATAAGCATTTTCCTGATCTGCATCACAGGCATGATCACTAAAAAAAGCCCCGCAGCAATTTGCAGGGCTTGTATCTATCTATTTAAAATTAAAATTGCACGTCGATATTATCTGCTTCCTGATGCATAGAGTTGAAATCATCTGCGCCATTATAACCCCGGGCTAAAATGATCTCATAAGTATGTCCGGGAAGGATGACGCGGTCATACTGATCTCCGGAATTCAACGGTATGGTGAATCTGATCTCGGAGGTGCCACCTGCCTCGTGCCCGAAAACACGCCGGACGTTATTTTCGCCGCCCAGTCCCACATCGGCGGAATGCATGGTTTCAGTTACGCCAAAATCATCGCGAACATAGGCTGTGCCGTTATTTACATACCCGATTATGAAATTCGCATCCTGCATTTCTTCACTGGGATCAAAACCGACAGCCAGCCAGCCCGTTGTAGGTGCCAGCACCATACAGCGCAGCGAATCACCAACCACCTTCCATCTGAAAGTGATCTCACTCTGGGTAACAGAGCTGAATCCCGTAGTATCATTATCCAGGCTGATATCGCCACCGGTTGTCACCCCATTATCTCCACCTCCGGTTGTATTATCTACTGTGAAGGACGAGAAACCGGCATTGGCGTGCATAGATGAAAAACTGTCATCATTTCCATAAGCAAGTATTATAGGATAACTTTCATCCCAGAGAAGCGTTTTATCATAAGCATCACCGCTATTTAATGGCATGGAAAAATAGATGAAGGTTTCACCCCCTGTTTCCAGACCACCTGGGAAATAAATATCCTCAGTACCGCCATTATTCACATCTGCTGTATGAACTGTAGGAGTATTTCCCCAGTCATCGCGAACATAGCCGATGGAATCGTTTTCCACATACCCGATGATGAAATTAGCTCCCTGCATCACATTTTCCGGATCAAACCCGATTGCCACCCAGCCTGATGTGGGTGCAGAAACAACCACGTGAATGGTATCGGGATCAACCAGCCAGTAAAACCTCATATCCGATGTTCCTAAGGAAAGATAAAGTGTTGTATCGGGAAATGTATGCGTATTTCCGCCACCGCCGCCACCACCACCGGTCGTGTTATCAACTGTAAATGATGAAAAATCGGCAGCAGTATGCATAGAAGAGAAACTGTCATCAGTTCCATAGGCAAGTATTATGGGATAGCTTTCATCCCAGAGCAGCGTTTTATCGTAAGCATCTCCACTATTTAAAGGCATGGAAAAGTAGATGAAGGTTTCACCTCCTGTTTCCAGACCTCCTGTGAAATAAATATCCTCAGTAC
>JAIPGO010000087.1 GCA_021736135.1 Candidatus Cloacimonadota bacterium | reverse complement strand
ATTTATTAATTCATACAAGAACTCTCCCTCAAAACTTTTTAACTCTAATCTGCTTAAATGATTAGCGTGCTCTTTCATCATGCCTCCTGGTGCTTTATTAATAAGATAATCAACCCCAGGGGACATATGTCACTATTTTGCGAAAATCATTATTCCTGAAATAAAAGTCAATATTAACCTTTTCCAGAATTGTAAACCAGATACATTTTATGTGACAAACTGTAATACCCAGTCGGCATATTTTTTATTATAATTTTTGCTGAAATATCCGGTTTCAGAATCAAGTTCCTTTAAAACGTTCTGTTTCAGGGCCTGGCAGTCAAAGTCTTCAAAGGCGTCCGTGCAGTACAGGGGCAACATTGATAGTGTACAGGTTGTGCAACAGTAAAAACCCTTAATATCCCAGCCATTGAAATATCCTCTCATAATGCGGTATCCCAGATTCATATTCCAGTATTTCAGACGACTATCCATCCGGGTATATTTTTTACCATAAGTAAATCTTCCCAACAGCAGAAAATAGGCATTAAGAGCAATACGACCAGTTGCCCCTGTTGCCTTTTGACCGGAAGCAAGTTTAAAATCTGGTGGATTCCTCCGTGATTCCAGTATTGAATACATATCGTCAAATAAGCTGAGGGCAATATCTTTATCATCCCGGTTAAACCTTTTGCCGGCTGCAGCCTTATTCAGCAGGTCATACATCATTTCCATAGTGATCTCCTTGGAATATAAAAAGGTCCTATCAATGAATGGATGTCAAGGATTTATCATATTACCTGGCTGACAAAAGGAATGAAAAAATAGCCCGGATTGACCGGGCTAGATACATTATTCGTAAAGATCAGATTCTGCTTTACTGACGATTTTACCATCCTGAAGGTGAATAATACGGTCTGCATTGGCAGCCAGTTCGAGGTCATGCGTGGCAATAAATATTGCTATCCCTCTCTTTGCCAGTTCTTTAAATATAACCAGGATTTCATCTCTGACCTTATTTTCCAGCTTTCCCGTAGGTTCATCGGCAATTATCAGCCGGGGTGAGTCTATTAAAGCTCTGGCGATGGATACTCTTTGCTTATCTCCGGAATTGAGCATTTTTACCGGCAGATTTTCTTTTCCCGCTAATCCGAGCTGTTTCAGAGTGTTGTTTATAATTTCCGCAGGAAATTTCTTATTAGCGAATATGGAAGGCAGTTCGATATTTTCTTTCACCGTTAACGTGGGGATCAGGTAAAACTGCTGAAAGATGAATCCGATGTTTTCTCTTCTGATCTTGATCAACTGTGCTTCCTTGAGATGGGTAACATCTGTTCCATTGATCTTCAAAACACCCTGAGTGGCATTATCGAGACAGCTTATAAGGTTCATCAGAGTGGTTTTACCTGACCCTGACGGACCCACAATTGCCACAATTTCACCTGCAGATATCTCGAAATTCACACCATCCAATGCTTTCACGGTCTCTATGCCACGGGTATAATATTTTTTCAGATCTATTGCTTCGATTATTTTCACCGGACTGCCTCCTCTTTGATGATCAATCCATCGCTGATATACATTATATTCTTCGCTTGATGCGCCAGTTTCACATTATGCGTGGCAACCAGCACCGTGACGTCCTCTGTGTGATTGATCTCGGCAAGAATAGCAAAGATGTTCAAGGCATTCTTCCGGTCGAGATTGCCAGTGGGCTCATCTGCCAGAATTATACGGGGAGAATTCATCAAAGCCCGTGCAATGGCTACTCGCTGCATTTCTCCACCGGAGAGTTCCCGCGGCAGATGCTGCATGCGATTTTTTAATCCCACCAGTTCCATCAGATACGCTCCCCGTTCTTTCTGTATCTTCTTTCCCGGATTGAAAAGCGCCGGCAGCATTACGTTTTCCAGGGCAGACAGCGTTTCGATCAGGAAGAATTCCTGAAAAACCATGCCGACGAAATTGCGCCTTATTTCCGTTAATTCCTTTTCTTTCAGATGATCCAGCTGCCTGCCGTCCATCAGCAGTTCACCGGCAGTTGATGTATCCAGGCATCCAATGAGATTTAAAAGTGTCGTCTTGCCTGCTCCCGATGGTCCCATCAAAGCGGTGAAATCACCTTTTTCTACGGAAAAATTCAAACCCTTGAGTGCTTGAATACGCTCTACCCTGGTTTTATATATTTTCTCCAGATTTCTAGCTTCTATGATCGGCTGCATCTTATTCACCGCTCCTGATCGCCTCGATCGGCTTCATCAGTGAGGCGCGTAAGGCCGGGTAGATGCCCGAGAAAAGTCCCAGTGCTATGGCACCCAGTAAAGAAAACAATATCAGTTGCGGCGAGATATAGATCAGGTTGCCTTCCGGAGCAAAGGGCAGAAATCTTTTCACGAAATATTCCACACCGCTCCCGCCTGCCAGGGCAAACAGACTGCCAAGCAGACCTCCCATCGTGCAAATTATGATGGTCTCATACCAG
Source organism: Candidatus Cloacimonadota bacterium (assembly GCA_021736135.1). Lineage (GTDB taxonomy): Bacteria > Cloacimonadota > Cloacimonadia > Cloacimonadales > TCS61 > JAIPGO01. The sequence goes on along the minus strand of JAIPGO010000087.1, from coordinate 16,874 downwards.
ATCAACTGGAATATCTGCCTGTTGCCAGCACCGATCGCTTTCATCACGCCTATTTCCTGCGTTCTTTCAAAAACACTCATCAGGATGGTGTTGATCACGCCTACTATGGCTACGAAAATAGCAATTATTGCCACAGAAGTTACCAGTATTTGTGCTGATGAAATCAGGTTTAAGATAGTACCCTTAACCTGCGCCAGACTAATCACTTGAATACTCCCTTCATCATAAAGGTCTTCTTCAAAAGCGGAAAGCTGTCCCAGATCCTTCAGCTTGATCCCGATGCCTGTTAACTGGTCAGGTAGATCAAATATTTTTTGCGCCGTCTTCAAAGGTAAAAAGATCACACCGTCATCCTGCGTGCCCGTTCTCTCAAAAATCCCTACGACCGTCAGTATTTCTCTTGTATCAGGAATAAAGATCTGGTCTCCAATCGTCCGTTGCTCCAGCTCCGCTGCCTCATAACCGATTATAACTTCCAGTGCCTCCGGTGACGTAAACCATTTTCCTTCCTTGAAAGTCGCCCAGGGCTTCAATTCAGTGTAAGAATCCTCAATACCCATATACATCGTGAAACCGCCACCCTCAATGGTTTTAACCGTAGCAAGCTGAGGGGTGATCTTATCAATTCTATCATCCGTGACAATCCTGTCATAAACATCAGCATCCATATAACGCAAACCACCTCCACCCTTGAGCATGAGCGTTGCAGCCTCATAAGGGCATCCTTTAGCGGTAACCAGCACCTGGTAGCCCATTTTATCCACATCATTATTAAGTGCCATTTTATAGCCGGCATTAAAGCCGAGTAGACTTACCAGCACGGCTACTGCCATGGCAACACCGCCAATCGTTAAAAGTGAACGTATCTTCTTGCGGGCTATGTTTTTATATGCTATTTTCAATAATCTCATTGGATTTCCACTCCTTTTGCCACGAAAACAGATCTATCTTTAACCTTAATAAAAGATCCTTCAACAACTGCTTTTTTTCCACTTCTTTGCGGAATGGCTAATCCGGATGGAGCTAAATCAACATATATTTCTCCACTTTGATCTTGCAGATAAAACCAGCAGCCGGTTGGGCATACTGCCCCGATCTCACCTTTCAGAGTGATTGTATCTAAACTATCTTTCTCAGCCAAAGCCTGGGAAATTGGAGTTACTTTATTAACAGTGATGTCTGAGCCATATTTCTCTATCTTGCAGCCGGTAAGCAGCAAGAATAGTGCTATTATTATCAATATATAGTAAAATTTCATTTTAATTCTCCTTTTCTGGATTAAAATATTTGTCATGAATCCGGTTTAAGAAAAAAAAGTCCAACTGGATCAGATTCTTCTTTATCCCTCTTAAAGTATATTCAAAATCCTGACGGTTTTCTTGTGAAGGATCTTTTATCTGAGCCAATCGGGTTTTTGTGCTATCCTGAGCGTTCTCGTAAAAATCTTGTAAAGATATGCCCAGGAACTGGTTAGTAAACTCTATCGCTTTAAATTTATCCGCTTCCGGGGATGAGATTTTCTGGTAATAAAAATCCACTATCCTGCCTTCCAGGTCAGTTGCGAGGATCAATTGCATCCCGCCAAACCTGCCACGCTGGTTCAGTCCATGAATCCTGCCAATGATCTCACTTCCCTTTAAGATCGTATAATAGGAATATTCCACATCGGTCTTCTCGAACTTTTCATCAAATACATCCCCCAGGCGTGCTTCTATTTCTCTTTGCATTTCCTCGCCCCCCTGAGAGTTGATGCTGATGTATTCAGTCTTATAATTAGTTGATGCAGGAAATATCCTTATTACATCTCGATCCGGGTCATTTAAGGAACAGCCTACAGCCCCCCATAGTACTGATAATGATATATTTAATAGCACTAAGCTAATAAAATACTTTATATTGGATTTACTCATTATTTCCTTCTTTATCTGCCAAAATAGTATAATTGCAGGAAAATCTGCTTATCAAGAATTTCGCCTTGATCCAGCGTAATCAGAGCTGCTGATTTCAGCTTTACAGTTTCTGATACTGCATAGCTGACGCCAGCCCCCAGAAGAGTATTAAATTTTCCCCAGTCTGCCGCGTTCAGCATACTGTAATGATTCTGCAGATTGAATTCCCAGCCTTCTAAGCCGAAGGGTTTGTAATCAATCTGATTAAATATGAATAATACTTGTTCCGCATCATTTTTTCCATAAGCTGCTTCCCCGGCATAATGAAATGCTGACCAGGAGTATTGAATATCTATCCCGAGTCTGCTTTTCTTTATTGATCTTAATACATGTGGTGCAGGTATAAGCTGCATCCTATCGGTTACAGCTACCTCCCCTGCCATTAAAGATATACCTGCCGTAAGATCATCAGAATAATCTCTGCCTATCCTGCCAGTGAACAGAAAATTATTGTCCCACTCCGGAAAACCCATCCCCAGTCCTGACTGTGCTGCGATTGCAATATCGTATCTTCCGGCAATTCTGCTGTAGGCAATTCCCCAGTCATGTTTCAGCCCGATATTCATCATTGCACTCGTTTGCAGGATTGTGCCATGCGAATCGGTCTGATTTTCCAGCCCGAATACCGGCTGAAAATGACCTATTCTTAATTTCCTCCCCAGTCCCGGCTTGTATTCTGCCCATAAATTGTGTATCTGCATACTGTAATGATCTTTATCTTCCTGATCATAAAGCAGACGCATCTGTATGTCAATGGTTAGATAGTCTCCCTGCTGCTGTGTTAATTTCCGGAAATACTCAAAACCCAGGGAGTTTTTCAAGGTGCTGGAATTATCAATAAAATGCTCCCGGGATGAATATCCGCCAAGGAGATTGATTTCCCGGTAAAAATCAGCATTGAGAGACGATAGCGATAGAAGGCTGAGCACCATCAGCAGGGCTTTGAAAACCACTGCCTGATGCCACCTGCTTTCCCTGGAGGATACGCTCTCGTATCTCAATGCTCTATCTAAAGAAAAATATTTCACTGCCGGTTTTCCCGTTATTCTGTTTTCTCTGTCATACCGCATTTGCCGCAACACTTCATCTGAGTTTCCGTAACTGCCACGCTCGCTTTTTCGGTCAGCGATTTCAGATCCGCTTTTTCCAGGTCATCCACTATAATGAATTTACCAGGGATCATATCCATTAGACAACTGAATTTGAATTCACCACTCATTTCCGGTGTGAATTCCTGAACCTGCTGTCCTTCCTTGATATCGAATTTAAGCGCCAGTTCTTTTGCCATGATGCCGCTGTTGCAGCCATTCAGGTCTTTACCGTCTATTTGCCATTTTACCGGCAGACTTTTTTGAACTATAATTACATTCGGGTGCCAGCCATATCTGTCCACGGACATTTCTATGGTCTGAACTCCATCCTTGACTGTAGCAATTCCTACTTCTGCTTTCTGAGCACCGGCATATAATGATGCTATGGCAAGCATAACTATCATTATTATTATATTCATTTTCTTCATTCTACCTCCTTAACGGCTTTTGGTCATTCTTTTTATTGTTTTCATTACTTCATCGATAACTTCCAGATTATCATTCTTTATCTGCTCAACTACGCAGGATTTCAGGTGCGCTTCAAATATATTGAATGCTACTGCTGACATAGCTGACTGTATGGCGGATATCTGAATTAAAATATCATCACAATATACATTATCATTGATCATCTTTTTCACACCTTTAATCTGCCCTTCAATTCGGTTCAGCCGCGAAGTAAAATCCTTCTTCAGCTCTTCCGAATGATGCGCCTCCCGTATCGTGCAATGCTCACAAAAATCTTTCATTTTTAACTCCTTTCCTGCATACCCCCGAGGGGTATATTGAAAGAATATAGAAAAAAACCCGGAAAGCAAATTTAATCTGATAAAATTACCCGCAAAACACTAAAAGCAGAATATTTCATCTTCATCCGGTTATAATCTCAATAACTTGAAAATTAGGATTGACATGTTTTAAAGAGATTTTTTTCTCAATTAGGGTCTATTGTAGAAGACATTGAGCATTTTCAGGTAATGAAAAACTGGAGAATTATGAGCGTAGAAATAAGAGAAGTAAAAGAGAAGAAGGAATTAAAGCAATTTGTTTCCTTTCCTAATGGTCTATATAAAGGCAATAAATACTGGATTCCGCAATTGAAAGCAGATGAGCTCAAACTTTTTAGAAAAGAAGAAAATCCCGCTTTTGAATTCTGCGAAGCAAAATTATGGCTGGCATATAAGAATGGGAAAATTGCGGGTAGAATTGCCGGGATCATTAATCACCGATTTATAGAAAAATGGCATGATAAATTCTGCCGGTTTGGATGGATTGATTTTATTGATGATGCAGAAGTATCTCAAGCTCTATTGGCTGCTGTGGAAAACTGGGCTCAGGAAAAAGGTATGGAAGCCGTACATGGACCGCTGGGATTTACCGATCTTGATCCAGAAGGAATGCTGATTGAAGGCTTTGCGGAACTTGGCACTATTGCCACAATTTATAATTACTCCTACTATCCTGAACATCTCAGCAGATTGGGCTTCGGCAAGGATGTTGACTGGCTGGAATATGAGATCAAGATCCCCGAAAAAGTACCGGAAAAAATTATCAGAATAGCTGAATTAATTCTGAAAAAGAATAAACTGCATATTCTTAAAGCAAAGAATATCAAAGAGATAAAGCCGTATTTTGCTGACATATTCAACGTTCTTAACTCTGCTTATCAGGATTTATATGGATTTGTACCCTTGAGTAAAAGACAGATAGATAATTACATCAAGCAGTATATCAGTTTTGCCAACCCGGAATACTTGAGCATAATCCTTGATGAAAACGATAAAGTTGCTGCTTTCGGCCTGACATTTCCATCACTTTCCACATCTTTTCAAAAGGCAAAAGGTAATCTTCTTCCTTTTGGTTTCCTGCATATTTTAAAAGCACTGAAACAGAAAAAACTCATAGATCTCTACCTGATGGCTGTCCGCCCTGACCTCCAGAGTAAAGGAGTAAATGCCCTCATCCTCAGCGAGTTGATCAGCAGTTACATCAGGAATAAATTCGAGAAAGCGGAAAGTAATCCGGAACTGGAAAGTAATACAAAAGTCCAGGTTCAATGGAAATTCTTCGATATTCGTCAGCATAAAAAAAGGCGCTGCTTTATTAAGCATTTAAATCCATAATTAAATATGATCAGATGAATAAGATAAATATTGAAGTAATAATTGTTCTGATCCTGCTTCTGGTTAGTACGCTGCTTTTTATCTTCAGCAATCTTGATAATGCTCTCCTGAAATATTTCTGGAATGCCGAAAATGGCTGGTTTCTCGCCGAATTACCCCCCTGGCTTCAGATCAGGGAATATTCTTCCATTCCAGCTCTGTTTATCGCCATCGGTGCAATATTTCTATTTATCCTGGGACTGAATGTCAGAAAATTCGAAAAGTACCGTAAACATTGCTTGTATCTCATCCTGCTGATGCTGTTGGCTCCCGGGCTGATAGTTAATACTATTCTTAAAGAAAATTTCGGAAGACCACGACCTCGGGATACAATCCAGTTCAACGGGAAATATAATTATGAAAAACCTCTTGTTTATGATACCGCCAGTCCTGGTAAGTCATTTCCATGTGGACATGCCTCAATGGGTTTTTATTTCTTTGCATTTTATATCCTCAATCGGAAAAGGAACAAGAAGTTTGCCAGAGCAGCTTTTGGTATTACTCTTTTCTGGGGCGGCTTGATCGGACTTACCCGTATGGTCCAGGGAGCTCATTATCTTTCTGACGTTATCTGGAGTGCCTTCATCTGTTACCTTTCGGCACTCTGGCTATATCATATCTTCCGGTTTGAAAATGAATTTTACTTCGTGCCCCGCTCTGGCATCTCATCCGGGAAAAAAAGAGTATTTACTATTATTGCCAGTATCTTAATGGTTTTGATCATTTTTGCCGTAACCCTGGCTACTCCTGTTAATAAATGGCATACAGTGAACACTGTCAACATCCTGCTCAATAATAGCAATTCATTGGAAATAGATCTGCTCCTGGAGCCTGCCGAAATAGAGATTATCAGGGCTGATTCCCTATTTATCCGCTGGAATTATCAGGGCTTTGGTGCTCCCAAATCCCGCCTCCGCTCTCTGGAAGAAGCATCCTTGATTGATTCCACTTATTTCCTTTCTGTCAAACAGTATAAGGTCGGTTTTTTCACGGAATTTCAACAGAATATAAAAATATATCTTCCAAAAAACCAAATAACTCACCTCCGCTACCAGATAGGAGATGAGTTATTCGAAAACTATTACCACTAAACTTAACTGATCCCAAAAAATAAGATTAGTCCAATAGTACTATATTAAATCTCTCACAATATCTCTATATTCTTCAATGCTTTCGGTGCCGTAGCCTCATTTACTCCATCACCGGAAACAAAGCCAAGCACAGGCTTGCCAATGGCATTACCACTTTCATCTTCCCGATAAAATTCCACCGCTATCCGCACTGCCTGTCCCTCTTTAGTTAAAATATCATTACCCTCAGTATCAACCTCAAAGGGATTATGCTCCAGCCAGGCAAGACCAATGGCTGCTGTTCCCTCAATCCCATTTACGGATTTCCGCTTTGAACCGATAAATTCCCGCTTTTCCTGGCTGACATTAGGTGAATTAATACTTGAAGTAACTATACCTAATCTTTTACCATTAAGATATATACTCCGCTCTAAAACTATCCCTTCACTGATCACGATAACCAGCCTTTTATCTATACCGGCAGCGATTTCTCTCTCTATTTCTGCTTTACCCGGAAATCTTTCCTTAGTCATATCAATGGCTGCGGTAAATAAAGGACAATTCGTGGGAGTCCACTCCGGGCGGTATTCGCTGCCGTTCAAAGGTAAACCGAAATTACCGGCAGAGATACGATTCTCATCACGTCCTCCCAGTCCTACAAGAAGTCCGCCTAATTCCAATGCCTGTATAACTATAAGCTTGAATTGTTCTGATGCTACTTTAAGTGGAACATAAAGCTCCCAACCCCAACGGCTGGTATAACCTGTGCGGCTGATGATGTAATCTTCACCTTCATGCTCAAACTCATTGAATGTGAAGTATCGCATATTCTTATCCGGTTTATTGCGGTTCCTTAAAACTCCCTCACCATATAGTCCTGTGATCAGCTTATACGAATAAGGTCCCTGAATATCGATCTTTACCAGTTCGCCAGAAACGTCTTTGGCTGTTACTTCTTCCCCCGGCTGCTTGTAGGCCATTATATGGTCAATGTCAGCGATTTTATCTCCATCTGTAATATCATGCCCGGCATTGATCACCAGAAGAAAACGTTCTTCAGCCATGCGCATCATGATCAGATCATCAATGACACCTCCAGCTGGGTTTAGCAATAAAGTATATTTACACTGTCCAATACTCATCGAGTTTACCTGTGCCGGCAAGACTCTTTCCAGAAGGTTTATAGCGTCCCTGCCTTTGAACTCAAGCTGTGCCATATGATCTATATTAAATACGGCAACTTTCTCGATCGCTTTTGCTTCTTCCAGAACGCTGGTAAGATAGTGAACTGCCATATTATATTCACCGAAATTACTGCGCATTATTGGTTCATAAGGTTTTCCAGTCCGCTCTGCCAGCAGATGCTGATACCACTCTTCAGTCTCATGTAATGCGGTTTTACGCACTGCTGCTGGAAAATCAAATCCCAGTTTAGACATATTCTCACCTCTGTAATATTATTTATTTCACAAAAATTACACCATTTCTTTTTGTCAAAAAAAATACTTATTATCCCCTCTATAATTCCTCAGAACCTGTTCAAAACAGGACTGCTTTTCAGTGATTAATACTGTATACGATCAATAATACTGCATAGGTTTACGTTTTCTTGTCAAATTTGGCGCAAGTAATGCCATTTATCAAGCATTTAGAAAAGTGTCTCTGATCCTGTATTTTTTCTTTTCCTCATAGGGGATATTTATTTGTAGAAGAAATATAAATAATATCTTTCCCTCCCCAGCCGCCGGCTTCACCGGCAGCTGGGGAGGGAAAGAAGTGGGGGGATATATTTCTATTCTACAAATAGAAAAGTCCTACGGACTAAATAATACTCCCTGAATTATCGGTATTATAATGAAAAGTCATTTTAATATGGCGATCATATCATAGTCAGGTTTGGATTTCCGAGTATATATTTCTATACTTATAAAACCTATTCGGGGTAAAGAAACTCTACTGAAGTCGAGAAAATAATAAATTTCAGGGGATTGCCGGAATTTTTACACTTTGTTATTGACAGAAAAAGGGTAAGGAAAGTTTATTTTTAGAAATTTATTACTTAGGAGAAGATATTATGCAGAAAATCTTAGTCACCGGTGGAGTCGGCCAGATCGGTTCTGAGCTTGTGATGGAATTGCGTCGAGTTTATGGCGCAGGTAACGTAATTTGCGGAGTTAACCGCACACAGCCTGATGGGGAATTAAAGGAATCAGGCCCCTGGGAAATAGTTGATTGCACAAATGCTCAGCAAACCGCAGAGGTAGTAAAAAAGTATAAAATTGATTCGATCTATCATCTGGCAGCGATATTGTCAGCAGTTGCCGAAGCCAAACCTAATCTTGCCTGGAATGTGAATATCAATGCTCTTTATAACGTTCTGGAAGTAGCCAGAGAAGAGGGTTGTGCCGTATTTACTCCCAGCTCTATTGGAGCATTCGGTTCTTCTACACCTTTGGATAACACACCTCAGGACACAATTCAGCGACCCTCGACAATGTATGGTGTAACCAAGGTTGCGGGAGAATTATTATGTGATTATTATTACAAGCGCTTTGGAGTAGATACGCGTGGTGTACGCTTCCCGGGCATCATATCCAATGTGACTCTTCCGGGTGGCGGAACAACTGATTATGCAGTGGAAATATATTATGAAGCTATCAGGAAAAAGAGGTATACCTGCAATCTACCTGCCGGCACATTTTTAGACATGATGTATATGCCCGATGCCCTGAAAGCTGCCATTGATCTGATGGAAGCAGATCCTGCCCGTCTGATTCACCGTAACGCCTTTAACGTTACGGCTATGAGCTTTGATCCCGAAATCATCGCTGCTGAGATCAGGAAGCATATTCCGGAATTCGTAATGGATTATAAGGTTGATAAAGTGAAAGAAGGCATCGCCAACAGCTGGCCCAATTCTATGGATGATAGCGCAGCACGGGCAGAATGGGACTGGGAACCATTCTATGATCTGGCAGCAATGACAGAAGATATGCTCACTGTTCTGGGTAAAAAACTGAAATAAATGATCATCGGAATCGGTACTGATCTCATTGAAGTAGCGCGCCTGGAAAAAAGTGTCAACAAGCCGGCTTTTTTGAAAAAAGTATTCACTGACAAGGAGCTGGAACTCTGTGAAAAAAAGCAGTCCCGTCTGCAGAGTCTGGCAGCGCGCTTTGCTGCTAAGGAAGCCTGCATGAAGGCTTTGGGAACCGGCTGGGCTAAGGGAGTCTGCTTTTATGAGATTGAAATCCTGAATGATGAAAAAGGTACACCCAGAATTAATCTGCTGGGGAAAACACGTGATCTGGCTGAAAAACTGGGAGTGCAGAATATCAGTATCTCTCTCTCCCATATAAAAAATATAGCAACAGCAACTGTTATTTTAGAAAAATAAATTAATCTGGAGGAAACTATGGCCTTAGAAAAATTAAACAAAGCCTTACAGGCTGAAATTGACGAGTTATTTGCCAAAGGCACAGCTAAAGGCAAGGAACTGGTTATCACTGAGATCATTAAACCATGCTGCGATAAAGGACCACGCTATCTTATCGACGGCTACGGTGATAAGCAGTTCATTAAGATGAATGCAAATTCTTATCTTGGTATGAGCATGCATCCTGATGTTATTGAAGCAGAAGAAGCTGCAGCTCACAAATATGGTGTGGGTCCTGGTGCCGTGCGGTTTATCAGCGGTACGCATACTCCCCATATCGAGCTGGAAGAAAAACTGGCAAAATTTCATGACAGAGAAGCTGCCATGATCTTTTCTTCAGCTTATGTTACTTCTCTGGGTGTTATCTATCCCCTTACTGATGGCGAAACCGTTTTAGTATCAGATGAGCTTAATCATAACTGCATCATTCAGGCTATGCGCCTGTGCCGTCCTGCCGGCAAATTCATTTATAAGCATAACAACATGGAAGACCTGCGCGCTAAAATGGAGGAAGCAGTAGGCAAAGGCAAACGCTGCCTCGTGATCACGGACGGTATTTTTTCCATGCGTGGTGACCACTGTCCCTTTGACAAACTGGTTCCTATCTGCAAGGAATTTGAAGATAAATTTGAGCAGGGCGTGATCACTATTGCTGATGATTCTCATGGTGTGGGAGCCTTTGGTGCCACGGGTCGCGGTACTGAAGAATATACTGGAACCAAGGTGGATATTCTCATTGGCACGATGGGCAAAGCCTATGGTGTCAATGGAGGTTACGTCGTTGCATCTAAAGTAGTACTTGACTATCTGCGTCAAAAAGCACCGATGTATATTTACAGTAATCCGATCACCTGCTCGGAGGCTGCTGCCGTTCTTAAAGTTCTGGAATTCGTGGATACACCAGCCGGGAAAGAAAGAATTGACCATCTGGCAGCCATGACAGCGAAATTTGAGAAAGGGCTCATTGATCTGGGATATGAAACTATCCCCGGACCACACCCGGTTGTTCCTTTGATGGTTCGTGATACACCCAAAACAGCCGACCTGGTAAAATACCTGACGGCAAACGGTGTACTCGGAACCGGGCTTAATTTCCCGGTTGTTCCTAAGGGTGACGAGGAAATCCGCTTCCAGGTTAACGGCGATCACACGGAAGCCGATATCGATTTCGTTCTTGATATTCTCAAAAAATATAAAGAACAATAAATTTATTAAAGAAATCCCGTTCTCTTGGGGACGGGATTTTTTATATTTTATAATGAAATCACAATCGAGCCAGGGATTGGGGACGGTACTACGAAGAATGCCTGTCCCGATCTATCGGGAATTTATTAGCTACAGCATAAATATCAAAATTTCATACTCGACTGCGTCTCGTTGCATTAGCGGGAGCTAATGCACTCCCAAAAAAGATGCAAAAAGGCAAGCTTTATCTCATCCCCACTCCCATCGGTAATCTGAAGGACATAACACTCAGAGCGCTGGAAATACTAAGAACAGTTGCTGTGATTGGTTCTGAAGATACGCGCAATTCGGGATATCTGCTCAAACATTACGGAATTGACACACCCCTGGTAAGTTACCACAAATTTAACGAAAGGAAACGCAGTTCCGAATTTTTGCAGAGATTAATAAACGGTGAAGACATTGCGCTCATCAGCGATGCCGGCAGTCCCGGAATCAGTGATCCCGCAGCTGAGATCATCAAACAGGCAATAGAATCCGGAATACAGATCGATGCTCTGCCTGGGGCTACTGCTCTCATCCCGGCATTAACCGGTTCGGGATTGAATACCGATCATTTCTATTTTATTGGATTCCTGCCGGAAAAGAAGAAAGATAAAACTGAAATACTGCAAAGACTGGAATCCTGCCCGGATACGCTTATATTTTACGTTTCACCGCATGACCTGTATTGTTTAGCGGCAGACCTCTACAAGTCATTCGGCGATAGAAGCATCTGCCTGGCTCGTGAACTGACTAAAATCTATGAGGAATACATCCGCACTTCTTTGAAGGAAATTGTCGATAAAGCGGTTGAGATTACGCTTAAAGGTGAATTTGTGGCGATAGTTGAAGGTAAAAAAGTCCTGGAGATTACTGATGAAGAGCTGATGGAAAAACTGGATGCCTTAAAAGATAAAGATTTATCGAATAAAGAGATCATTCTGAAAATCTCTTCCCAGGAGCACATCTCCCCTAACCGGATTAAGAAATTATTATATTGAAATTATCAATCATTCACCACAGGTATGTGAATATTTAATACAATTCCAAAAATCATGTGTTTTTATTTCTGCAATAATAAATCAGTTGTGTCCATAGTGTCCATACTATTTATAAGTTTTTCAGCTTCTTCTTTATTCAGCAGGTAATCTCCCTCTTGTTTTACTTTTAGATAAATTTCATCCGAGACCTCCATAGCCTGATTAATTCTTATTATCCTGGTAGGGAGTACCGGTCGTGAGATCATCCTGATCTTTTTCCAGTCAGCCAGTTCAACATCAAAAATGATAATATAGGGCATTTTTTTATCAGTAAGATAGAATATAATTAATCTATATTTCCCATTTTCAATATACCTGAGTTTATAATGCAGTAATTTAATCAGCTTCCGGGCATTTTTAAGGTTTTCAATTTCATCAATATTATCTGTGTAAGCAATCAGTTCAGAGAAATCAAGGGTTTCCAGGCAATGTTTCAGTTTACGGATAAAGTTATGTATATTTCGATTTAGACGTGTTCCTGCAATCTGGGGAATGAACATAAATTCACCGGTGAATTTTAGAAAGAGAATGATCTCCTGACGGATATGATAGAGTTTTTCAGATACTTTACTAAGATCAAGATCATATTTTTCTACAAGTTTTTGTTTATCAAAACCATTGCAATAGAAATCCATAGCTAACTCAATATCTTTTTTATCCAGAAACTCAGTCGGTAACTCATTAAAAATTTGATTAAGATCAGGATGTTCAGCCAGGTCTGAATATTCTTCCTGCTCTTTTTTATGCTTCAAGTGGAGTTCAAGTTCTGCTGATTTCTTCTGTTTTTTAATTATTTGCAGAGAATAATTGCGAGCTACCTGATAAATCCATTTATCTGTATTAACTATTTTATCTTTCCAGAGATAAAGCTTGATCACCGATAATTGCGCAACCTCTTCTGCCAGATCAATCTGATAACAGAAGTATTTCCCGATTACCAGGGCTTTTTGAAAGTAATGCTGAAAAAAAATTTCCTCTTCAGGATTTTCTTTGCCTGTTTTACCCAATTTTAAGCTCTCTTTTTATCTACTAAATAGATAAGATAAATTTCTTATTAATTTATTTTATGTTTTGTATCTTGATTATTGTCAAGTACAAAAACACCTGACGGGTTTGTTTATAAAAACTGAATGAAGAGAAATCCATCCCGTTAGATTAATAAAAATTAAGTGCCGGAGGTAATTATGAGTAAATCTGCTTATTTATTAGTATTTCTCTTGTTATTCAGCAGTTTGACCATACTCTTGTCAGAGACGATTTGTTTACCGGCAGATTACTCTAAAATTCAGTCAGCGATTTATGCTGCCGTAGATGATGATGAGACGGAAATATTACCAGAAAAAATGACATTGTGAAAACCAGTAAGGTGGTTTTGCCGAAATATGGTGGATATTTAAACTATGTTTTGTAGTTAATATACAATACGTCAAAAAGGAGTTAAGATGAAAATAGTGGTTAGATCAACAGTATTCTTTCTGATAGAATTATTGAATTATCAGATTGGATATGGGAGATGCTGGGCCTATTTTGAGGAAGGACGAAGGGGCGACTGAAAGACGGAAGTCGGGAAAATTTTTACCCGAAGCCCGGTAGAGGGCAGGCCTGTGTGTCTGCCCTCATTTATTAAAAACTGTCAGGTCAGCATGACATGACATCAGGAGGCAGGATGAGATATCAGATTTTTCTTCCATTATTATCCTGTGTCAGTTTTTTCATTTTCAGGAATCAATTGTAAATTTTTGACCCGTTTTTCCGAGAGCAACACTTCATCAACTATAAACAACCTGGTCATAGACAATTACAGGTTGTATTTGTGCAAGAGGTATGGCCTTGACATTTTTAAGAGCAGCAATGAAAATAATTTGGAATTGCTAACGACATTATCTAAAGACGATGTCGCATCCATCGCAGAAGAAAACCACAAATTGTATTATACATATTCCCGCTAAGGATTTGATCCTTTTGAAAACAGGTTACATTTCCTGAATATCAGCGATATTTACAATCCAGTGGAAATAGAGCAGCGTGTACTTCAACAGTTAATCACGATTACGACTCACGATTCACGTAGCGAATCCTCATTTTATTGACTTGAATAAGGTTCTGCTATTTATTGAAAATCTGAAAAAGGACGTAATTATAATGAAAAACGAGGAAATAATAAAATGGTTGCAGGAAGGTGACGTCTCTATACAATACCAGGTTCACCGCGATCTGCTTGGGAACGAGAACAAACTTTTACAGCAAAGGATTTCTACAGAAGGCTGGGGTACCGATTTTCTTTCCCGAAGAAATGCCAATGGACACTGGGGAAAGGGATTTTATTCTCCTAAATGGACTTCAACGCATTATACTTTGTTGGATCTTAGAAATTTATGTATATCACCCGATATCCCGGAAATTAAATCAACTTTAAACCTGATCTTTATGAATGAGAAAGGACGGGACGGCGGCATTAATCCGGGTAAAACCATTATAAACAGCGATGTCTGCATTAACGGCATGGTTCTTAATTATGCCTCTTATTTCGGTGCTGATGAGTCTGACTTGAAATCAATAGTTGATTTCCTGCTATCGCAGCAAATGAAGGATGGTGGTTTTAACTGTCATTCCAACCGGAAAGGTTCCGTTCATAGTTCGCTGCATACGACTCTGTCCGTTATTGAAGGCATTTTTGAATATGCCAGGAACGGGTATAAGTATAGACTGAATGAATTGCAGAAAACGGAACTGGATTCCCAACAATTTATTCTGCAGCACAGGCTATTCAAATCAGATAAAACGGGAGAAATCATTGATAAGAATATGCTTATGCTATCCTATCCCTCCCGCTGGCGTTACGATATCCTGAAAGCTCTGGATTATTTCCGGTATGCAGAAGTTGAATATGATCACAGAATGGATGATGCTCTGGAAGTTCTGCTTAAAAAACGCCGTCAGGACGGAAAGTGGCCGCTTCAGCACAAGCATCCGGGAAAAACCCATTTCGAAATGGAAAATTGCGGAGAACCCAGCCGCTGGAATACCCTGAGAGCGCTGAGAGTATTGAGGGATGGAGGGATTGACAGAATGACAGGAAAAGGTCGAATGACTTAATAATATTTTGCTATAACAATTGTTCTATTCTGGGCGAGTAAATTAACTTAATTATTTTTATATATTTTAAAGCCTCAGCTTTGCCTCTCCTTGCCTGCCCTTTGGGTGGAAAATGTATTTAAGATACTTTAATATAGTGTTTTAAGTGAGTAAAAATAGGAAATTAGGATGTTGGTGAGTTGAAACTGGAAGATTTACTTGAAAAGTTTTAAATTATACAGAGCGTACGTTTCAAGTAATTTTGAATTATGAATGTTGAATTTTGAATGATAATAGCTTCACTTCGTTCAGCGTGAATCGAAATCCGAAAATCGAGATCCCGGAACCCTGAGCCCTACTCATCGTCCATCGTCAATTGAAAGAAATCCATCATCCATTCTCAATTATATCAAACGTTCCCCCTCTTTTCTCCCAATTTAATTCTCGTAACTTATTTAAACTTCTTCCCATCTCAATTTTCCGGCAAAATCTATCTATCTCTATAATATATAATTAAATATCATTCTTTCCAGTCTCCCTGTACCCTCTTATTGGCATCTTTATGGCTTGTTTGGCTCCTAAGATTTTTAATTATCACTTACACTAATATATTATTACACCTGTTCTATATTTTTCCAGTCATTCGTGAGTCGTTAATCGTTAGTCGTAATATTAAGAGAAGATATTTTGCCACAGAGGACACAGAGATCACAGAGAGTAATAGAAGAGAAGAAATTGTAAAAGCCGAGTTGGATACATCGTTCAAGGATGTTCGCTCTTGGATTTCGAGTTTCGGATTTCGACCCACGATCCCTTTATTATTGACATAAATTTTATCATACCGTCATTTGTTATTTATAACATCAGGGCTGTGGATGATGAGATATTGATTAAAATAAGAATTTAGTGAGTTAATTATGAGTAGTCAATTGTCTGTTCTGCTTATTGCTGCTTTTTCCTTAGGATTTTTTCATACGCTTCTGGGGCCGGATCATTATCTTCCATTTATCGTGATGTCAAAATCCGGTAACTGGTCACTGCGTAAAACGGTTATTATTACTTTTCTCTGCGGCCTGGGGCATATTATGAGTTCCGTATTTCTGGGGATTATCGGCGTGTCATTCGGAATTGCAGTTACTAAGCTGGAAGCTTTTGAATCTTTCCGAGGCAACATAGCAGCCTGGGCGTTGATCACTTTCGGACTGATTTATTTTATCTGGGGAGTAAAACGTGCTCTCCGTAATCAACCTCACCAGCATTTTCACAGTCACGGTAATGGAATAATTCACGAACATACTCATACTCACAATAACGAGCACATTCACGTACACGCTGAAGAAGAAAAGAAGAATATGACTCCTTGGATATTATTTACAATATTTGTCTTTGGACCCTGCGAGCCGCTGATCCCGATATTAATGTATCCTGCTGCAAAAGGCAGTATTAATGATCTGATCCTGGTCACTCTTGTTTTTGGTCTGGTCACAATTACCACTATGATGACCATAGTCCTTGTTTCAATTCGCGGAATTAATTTTATACCCTTATCTCGATTTTCATGCTATAGTCATGCTCTTGCCGGTGCCACGATATTTTTGTGTGGAATTGCAATTCAATTTCTGGGACTTTAGCAACGAACAAAAAGAGCAAAACGAACAGAAGAGAAGATATTCAGCCACTGATCACAGTAGAGTAGAGACAGGCTTCAGTTGAGCTTCCCCCTGTCCCCCTCATCAAACCGTGCATGCGGTTTTCCCGCACACGGCTTTCCGACAAAGTTCGTTCCAAACGTTCACAGTTTCATCAGACGAACCTGCTTGAAAG
>JAIPGO010000086.1 GCA_021736135.1 Candidatus Cloacimonadota bacterium | reverse complement strand
GGGGACGGCATAACAAAATTATGTTATGCCGTCCCCTGTGGAGGCTGTTCCTGGGCATGGATATACTAAAAATGTGATTAAAATCTAATCTTATGTGCGTTATAGTTGCCTTAAATTAAGAATTACGGGAGTAATTTATCTATTTGATTATATATTGTCAGATCTTATTTTGCATCCTTTTCCTTGCTCCAAAGCGAACGTAGTGAGTTTGGGGCAGTGGCATAAGGTAATTCCATTCTCAAATGTGACCACTTTGCCTCAAACTCACTGCGTTCGCTTTGGGGCAAGGGAAGGTTAAATCGGGTAATTTATTGACAAAAAGGGTATGTAATCGGGAGATAATTCTGGAATAAAATAAGTTTATGATAAAAGGGGAAGCGATGCGGGAATTACGGAGAAAAGACAGAGCAATGGAAAAAAGTGCAGCCAGCGAATTGCTGCGAAGTGGAGAATATGGAGTATTATCTTCCGTCGGGGAAGATGGAATGCCTTATGGGGTACCTTTAAATTATGTGGTCATGGATGGTAACATTTATTTTCATGCGGCGAAGGCTGGTCATAAATTAGATAATATTAAGCAAAATAACCAGGTTTCTTTTTGCGTAGTCGGCAAAACAAGAATTATCCCTGAAAAGTACACTTCAGAGTTTGAAAGCGTCATCGTTTTTGGTAAGGCCGGTTTAATCGCCGGTGAGGAAAAAGAAAAAGCGCTTTTGG
This sequence comes from Candidatus Cloacimonadota bacterium, assembly GCA_021736135.1. GTDB lineage: Bacteria > Cloacimonadota > Cloacimonadia > Cloacimonadales > TCS61 > JAIPGO01. The sequence goes on along the minus strand of JAIPGO010000086.1, from coordinate 19,071 downwards.
GTCTGCTGGCAAAGTATTCACCGGATTTTCCAGAGGAAGAGAAGCAAGAGATCAAACGTAGTTGTGATATAGTAGAAGTGATCAAGATCGAGATACTTCATATCTGCGGAAAAGCTCATCAGGAAAATGAAATTTAATTTTCACTGTATTTCCGTGAAATTTTTCCGGAGAATTTTATGAAAATATATATCATTGGTACGAGTTGCTCGGGCAAAACAACACTGGCGGGAAAACTGGCAAAGAAACTGGAATTAGTGCACATTGAGTTAGATCAGATCTGGTGGCAGCCGGGCTGGCAGGAACTGGAAGCAGCAGAATTCCGCAAAAGAGTTGCCAATGAACTGGCGATTAACGAAAGCTGGGTAGTTGATGGTAATTATAAGCGAGTGAGTGATCTATTTTTAGCGGAGGTGGATATGATCATCTGGCTGAATCTGCCATTTTACCAGGTTTTCCAGCGCTCAATCACTCGTACTATACGGCGGATATTTACAGGTGAAATTATCTGTAACGGCAATCGTGAGAATTGGGATGCTCTCTTTTCCAGAGATGGAATGCCTGCCTGGGTAATCCGTTCACACCGCAGCAGAAAGCAATATGGCAAGAATCTGCAAGCGAATGACAAACGCGTAATAGAATTGCGAAATTGCAGGCAGATTAAGGAATTTCTCCAGGAACTGAAAAAACCCGTTTTTGACCAATAATGAACACAGCCCATGGGCTGCTGCCCGTAATCAGTCATCCGGGCAGAATTAAGTATTGAGTTTATTCATTACGATTGTCAGTTATGATATTGCTTATTACTTTAAAGAAATAGCTTTACAGGTTACAGACAATTTTTACTATCGGTTTGGCATTGAAAATGCTTAAAAATTAATTATGAATTTAAGCTAAAGAAAGAAAATATTGAACCTGGAGGGTTTTATGAGAAAAATGATATTATTTTGCTTATTTATTGCAGTACTGGCATTCTTTACCGGATGCAGCAACAACACAAGTTCTGATAAGGTCACTTCGATGCATGACCTGGAAGTGCCGGAAGGTTTTAATTTTGAGACAACCCATCTCTTAAAGGTAATGGCATATGGACCTGAAACCCGAACATTATTCGTGGCTCAAACCAATGGAGTAATCGTGTATAAAGGACTCCTGGATGCCAGTGCAGGTTTTAACGAGACCATACTGTTACCCACGAGTATCTGCGCTCTTGATTTCCGTTATAACGGAGAAGTGATCACACGCAATATCACTCCGACTACCGAAACCGTATATCTTAATTTTACGGCAACCAATCGTGAAGTGCTTGAAGATACGGATGGTGATGGCGTACCTGATGATGAAGATGATTTTCCTCTTGATTCACTCCTCTGTTATCTGAATGAATTTCCACCACAGGATACCACACGCTGCCGGAATTATGGCACGATAGCCTACGAAGACCGCTGGCCTTCAGAGGGTGATTATGATTTTAATGATGTAATATTGAATTACTATATTACGGAATGCACAAACCGCTGGAATTCAGTGCGCTATATATATTTCTATCTCTATTATTCAGTAGATGGTGCCGGTTTCAACAATGGGATGTATTTCAAGCTGCCTTATGATGCCGGAGGATATGCCTATTACAACTATCCTCATTCAGATGAACAGTTTGATGCCTATCTGGAAGATGGAAACGTTTATGTGCGATTATTTGAGGCGGCTCAGACATATATGCCGGATCCACCTACTTTCCATAATACGGAAGAAGGTTCCGGTTTCACTCAGCCTCTCTATTTCGAAATTGAAATTGATCTATATGATGCCGATATGCCAGATGATCCCACTATTGAGTGTTTCCCACCCTATAATCCTTACATAGTAATAGATCAAACCCCTGGAAGAGAAGCGCATTTTGCCAATTATACACCATCCAATGTGGTTGATATTGCCTGGTTCAATACGCAGGATGATACCAGCGATCCGGGTTCAGGCCGTTATTATGTAACAGCTCTGGATCTCCCCTGGGGAATTCATCTGCCCACGATGTTTGATAATCCTCTGGAAAGAGTTTCCATCATCAATGCGTATCCGCAATTTGCTGACTGGGTAACCAGTGGTGGTATGACAAATACCGACTGGTATAATTATCCCGCGGAAGGTAATGTATATAATTTCATCGAGCAGGCATCCAACATTCTTGATTAATTAAGAATAAAAAAAAACGCCCGGATTACCGGGCGTTTTTTTTATCTCGATCAGGGATGTATGAGTCCCAGCCAGTCACCCAGCAGGAACTGCAATCTGCCGATTAATAGTGAGATACGCGCCATGGCAGTATAACCGAAAGCGCCACCGAAAGAAACCATCAGGAAATAAATTCCGACTTTGGAGAGTTTTCCCATCACGCCTTCATGCCTGGCTGAAAAGAAGAAATAGATAATACCGGTGATTGTTCCGACCACGAGTAAAATCTGACCGGCAATAATAACCCAGTCTGCGCCTGTAAAGGGATTCATCATCGTGGCAGTCAATTGGGAGATAATATCGCTTTTGGTATAAGTGAGCATACCGAGCCCGGCAGAAGAACCGATCATCAGCGCCATAGGGAACCGGCTGAGCCAGTCGGCTTTGGGGAATATCCGCAGCAGCATGAAAACGCCGAGAAGCCCGGGAATAAGAAGCAGCCAGTTAGTGGAAAAATCTGTCTTCAACGGCGTGATCAGATTAGGCAGGACTATATTATAAATTGTATAAACGAACCAGTAGCCGGCGGAAAGTCCCACGAAGATCTGTTCTGCGATTTTATAGAGAGGATTATCTTTATATAGAAAACTGAAAATAGCAAAAGTCATTACAGCGCCAATCCAGATACCGAGTCTGTCAAAAAATACTGTCATTTTGCTGCCTCCTCTAATCTGTCGATTTTTTTATTGTAAAAGAAGTTCACATTACCGATGAGGATGAGAATGATGATGATGAGATGTGCCAGGCTCTGGGCATCCATGCCCTGCGTGGCAGTACCGGGCATTTTAATCAGAAATTCATATTCGGCAGCGGCTTTCATCCCGCCGAGCAGACCTGTCAGCTGCTTCTGTTCATTAACGTAAGGCAGAATAGAAGGAGCGGAAACAGCGGTAACGCCGCCTGTAACGGGTACTCCATACATATCATGCCCGATCTGCACCCATTCTTTAATACCGGGAGCGCCGGCGGAAAAAGAAACAATATAGGCGAAATCGTCAAGTCGGTCAATGCCCTGCATGATGGGCAGGTCATTAATATGGCGGCCGGAAGTATCCTGGGGAAAGACCTTGGTGAAGTCTTTACCCATAGCTTTCAAACTGATCGCGCCACCGGCTTTGTAGCCCATGTTCACCCAGTCCTTGCCGTATTCGGGAGTAATGCCTTCCAGTTCCAGAGCTGTGAAGATCTGTTCACACATCTTCACACCCATAGGCCAGAGCGCTACGGCAACGATTTTCTGCTTTTTTGCCAGGGCATGCCGAATGATGGCAGTTGCCTGGGGATGAATTTCCGGTTTGGCAGAAGGGTCATAATCAAAGGAAAGCAGAACTGCCGAACCGGCAGAAGTATTTTCCACCAGGTCATAGACCATTTCCACGTTTTCCGTGGTTTCAATGGGCAGCCCGATCTTGAAAACTGTGGGAATGGCAACGCCCACAAAAATAAGCAGGAAAATAATACGTCTATCGAGAGGGTTTCTTCTTTTTTTCATTATTCACCTCCCAGCCACATGCGTTCGATGCCCAGCAGAATGCGCAGACTGGAACCGATCACACCGAGACCGGAACCGATCATAATGGCACGCTGTCCTGCTGTATTGGGAAATTTCATGATAAATTCGGCTAAATTAGGCAGGTGCAGGATGGATTGATCAGGTAAAAATCCCGTCAGCCAGCTACCGAGGCTCGTTCTGCCCAGCATAACGATGATCGCGGCAATAAGCAGAAGCCGGCTTTCCGTGGTTCTGCCGATAAAAGCGCGGTATGCTGCCGAAGCAATAAAAAATGCCAGCAGCGCAAACATGGTCGATGAAAGATGCTGATAGATGTAATTGAAAAGATAATCAAATGGTTTCACGCCCAGCACGTTTTGAATTGACTGTCCGTGCCCGAAGATCCCGCTCTGCTGATCCGTGCCCCAGAGAAATCCGAAAATTATCATGATCAGGCAGCTAACCAGGGTGATAATGTAATATTGCCAGTTTGTGGCTTTAAATTTTATCTTGAGTATGCTTACTTTAAAAAGACTGAGCAGACCGAGGAGCATGGCAAAGCCGGAAATGATCATCACCCAGGTTTCCAGACTTGTACTGATCCGGGAAAACGGCTGCGCCGGGATGAATTCCGAAACGAGGATGATGAGCCCGGTGATGAAAGTTATTAGTAATGGTATTCTATATTTCACAAGAACTCCTTATTAATGAATAGTCAGGAAATCTTTCAGGAAATGAATGTTGCTGATTTCCAGAATAATTCCGAGTACTAACATAATTACGAAAATAGCCTTGCCCACGTCCTGCCCTTTGAGCGAACCCAGTTGCTGCGGATCACGCGAAAGATAGGCGCTGGCTGCAAATAACTCTTCACCGATGAGCGTATAATCGCAGGCTGCTACGAAAAAGGGAAGCTGCGAAGGCATGGCAGTGCCGGAAACCTGAATAGCGCCGGAGGCAAATCCCGTTTCTGCCAGGATCAATGATTCCGCATAAAAAGCTCCCAGCAAAAAGTTCGCTGCCGGTTTTTCGCGCACCATGATGCCGTCCACGCCGGAAACGTAACCGAACTGGTCATCCGTCAGGTAAAATACGCTGTCTTCATTATAAGCATCGGGACGCCCTGCTTCCATAAATGCTGTTCTCACGACTTCCCGCGCCGTGGAAAGCACCATTGAGCGTGCCACCGGTACGATCAGACTGGCATCATATTCCGCAGCTTTACGGGCAACCTGACGCAGGATCGTTAAAGCCGCAATCGTCTGCATATCGTCAATATCATTGATACCCGGCACGAAAAGCACCGGCTGACCCATTTCAGTTGCCCTGCCCACTGCTTCATCGATTGATTCCAGTCCGGCGATCTGACGGATATAGAGTTCTTTGCCCGATTTTGCCGAGAGTATGAAATAGATAACTGCACTGCACACCAGCAGCATAAAGATCAGCAGCGAAACCTTGTCCGTATTAAAATATTCAGCTTTGGGAATAAAAGCGCTTTCTGAAGAGAAAAGAACGTTATCACCCTTTTTCAAAGAATAATAATATTTCTCGCCCAGTTTCAGTCCCCGCTCACGATAATGCCCCTTGCTCTCGCTGGTAACAAAAAGCAGACTGTCACTGCGCCAGACCTCCACCTCAGAAAATTCCATTCCCGTTAGATCCCAGGTGATCTGAGCGCCCGTTCCATCATCATTGGGAGCATCCGTAATCGTCAGGGCTGCTGCTTGAGCCAGAATTGGAATTATAGAGAATAGAAAAATAAAGACTATTAATCTTCTCATATTTACCCCGATAAATTTTCGGAAAGAGAAATGGGGAATTGATTCTGCTGTCAATGGAAAAGATTAAATCGTGACTGGTGATTGGTGATTGGTGATTGGACAGGTGAACGGTGATCAGTGCCCTACCCTTGCCCCAAGGCGAATGCAGTAAGTCTGGTGCAAAGCTCTAAAGATCACCGTTCACCTATCTAATTCAACTAACGACTCACGACTCACGCCTTAACAACAGCTCATTCCAGTCCTTAGCATCTTTAAACTCAAGGCGAAACATCCCGCATAATTCAGGAAGAGTATATGCGCTTTTCCCTTCTTGTCTAAGTTTGATTACTAAGGCTTTGCCATTGTTATCATCATCTGGCAGGTAACAAAATTCTCGTTCGGCATCCATTCCCATTTGCTCAAGGTAATCTTTGATCTTAACTTCCTGCAAGGCAGGAATTCCCCCGCCACCCAGGATGTTCTCTTCTACAAAAAGCTGATTAAAGCTCATCGCGTCAAACACACCCTCGAAGACGTAAACCTTGCCCGGTTTGAGTCTGCCCGTGAAGTACGCTTTGTCCCTCCCTTTTAAGCAGGAATACCTCTTATTATCATTCTCTTGATAATATCTGAACTCATAATAGACAATGTCATCACCATTATAATATGGTATCAATATTCCGCTATCCTTAAAAATGAAATTGCCCCAGTTATCAGCCAGACCTGCTGCATCCAGATCCTCTTTGCTGTATAGTTCTTGCAGCTTCTCCCATATTTCTTTGACGTTATCAATTGAAAGCAATCCGAAACGTTCTATCGTTGCTTTGCTGAAACCACGCTCATTCATCAGATAATTCCTGCCGGTTTCCGTCAATCCGCTGATATCTGCTAAACAGGCATAGATTTCCCTGCTTTTCCAGCTTACGCTGTAATCTTTTCTTGTGACTTTAACCTGTCTGGTCGGTGTTTGCGTGTAAAATTTATCAATTACCTGACCCGAAAAGAAAACTTGTTCTATACGATCACAGGCATCTTTAAAGCTGCACGAATCTTCCTTATGCTTAACGAAATCAATTACACTCCCCTTCTTGCCGCAACCATGGCAAAAAAATATATTCTTCACCATATTTATTGAGCACGATGGTTTACTATCTTCGTGAAACGGGCAGATTATATCGATCTGCTTCCCGCTGGGATAGCTTATCCCATAATAATCCAGCACCTGCGCCATTGTCAGGTTAGCCTTAATGTAATCTTTATCTATCATATTTACAGCCTTGTTAGGTTGGGCGTCCGGCAAAAATCCGGACGCCTGATTATATTCAAAATTCAAAATTATGATCCCGCTTCTTCTGGTTCTCGATTTGCAAGTCTCAAGTCTCAAGTCTCGAGTTTCGAGTCTCGACTCAATATTTCAATCCCGTGAAAAATCGGCTTATGAATATTACTCCGGTCAAGCTGATAGCCGCGTTTCTTCAATTCTTCCGTGAACTTGCGTTGGCTGACTCTCAAGTCATATCCGTTTTTCGCTAACCACTGGCTGTAAGCCGAATACATCTCATTTGTCTCGGCAAAACTGTCCGGACTATCTTGCAGGCATTCTTCAATGAATTGACCAAGGATATCCATTTCTGTATGGTATTTTTTCAACTCTATCAGCATACTCGCTGGTGCTGTCCCCAGACCATTCGCTTTCCATTTGAAGTAACCTTCCAGCACCCAGTTGAATATACCATCAAGCTCTTTTTCCAGCTTACTGAGCAGGTCTCGATCAATTTCTTCCGCCACAAAGGTCCTGCCAAATCTAACGATATTAACTCGCCGCCACATTCCCAGATCCAGACCCTTTATCTTAGGTAAATAGTTGCCTTCTAAAATGAACTTTTGCGTTGCTTTAAAAGTTTTGAAATCCTTATAGAGTTTTCTATAACCGAGAGTGTTATTACCTGTCATTTCCTTAATGGCTGCTTCATCAAGTCTCATTTCCATACCGGTTTCGCAGAAAAACACCATTCTCTTATTGATCCAGTCAGCTTTTATCTGCTCTTTCCGATCTTTAGCACTCGATCCTTTTGCTTCTGATATTGCCATGTTATTACTTTTTACTCCGTAATCTCCCATCATGGTTATCAGCGTTTCAGTAAAAACCGATTTCCCGTTCATACCTTCTCCGAATAAAAACAGAAAGCATTGTTCCTCGGTACTGGAACTTATTCCATAACCAATATAGCGCTGAATGTAATCAATCACTTCCTGTTCGCCGCAAAATACTTCATCCAGGAAACTAAGCCATCGTGGACATTGTGCCTTAGGATCATATTTGACGTTCATCTGCATAGTAAGCATGTCGTCTGCTCTATTTTTCCTGAATTCTCCGGTGCTCAGATCAAGAGTCCCGTTTCTCAGGTTCAATAGATTCTGATTCTGGTCGAAATCTTCTTGCACTCTACTAATTTCTGGTTCCGTACGCATTATCCGCAAAAGATTATTCCATTTGGTGCTATCTGATAATTTCTCACAGTTTCTGATGTATTCGGGGTCACCAGGATTTTTGCTTGTGTTTTCTCTATAAATCTGCTTAAGAGTTCGCTCGTGTTGTTTATCAATATCTTCGCGCCATATCGAATCGTCAAAAAAATACCATTTTCCCTGATCACACGCCTGATGCAAATAGACAAGGTTATTGAAGTAGCCTTGTTCAACAATTTGTTTTCCCAATCTTATAAGTGCATTTCTATCCATTACTTACCTCGCTATCTTGTTTCTTCATCTGCTTACCCAGGCAACCCAGCAGGTCGCTGTACATTATATAAACCTTTTTAACAGGCTTGTAATAGGGCAATAAGCCCTTAGTTCTATACCGGGTGAGAGTACGTTCCGACACGCCCAATATTTCAGCAGCCTGAGCCGCGGTTAAGGCGATGTCTTCCTTGTTCAATGTTAAATTCATCATTTAATTAATTCCTTTGCAGCATAAATCACTTGCCAGAAAATTCCTGAATTGTAGTCCTTGTTTGTCGACGAGAACAGAATTCTGTTTTCCTGCAGCTTGGATTTATCTGAGCTGCTTTTTTTATTGGTTAGCACACTCAAGGACATTCCCCAAAAGCGAAGTGTTTTCGCTTTTATCCCTGTCCCCTTCACAACTAACGACTAACGATTCACAATTTGCAAATTCCCTATCATCAAATACGACAGTCCGATACTTATGGCCTGAGCCTTTTGCTTCTTCCTCTTCACTATCCAGCAGGATAATTGGCTTCCCGAATAGCTCCCGCTCACATACAAACAACAAAAGGTCTTCTAACATTACCTGACTGTAATACACAATTCCGGCCTGCCTCGATTCTTCCAATCGTTTTAACAGATTGCCGTAAAATTCTTCACGGGTAACTTGGGTAACTTCACTTTCGACTGTGATCTCATACATCAATTCACTGTCGTCGCTTTCGAAATTCTTTTTTTTCATTTTACCTCTCTTTTGCCGGCATTAGTTTTAAGACTTTCTTGCCTTAGTACCTGCAAATAACAACTTTCTATCCTTAACTGTTCTAATTTGAGTTTTTTCTTGTTAAAATTGATATTCCATGACCGATTCAAGACAATTTAAATAGCTATATATAAATAAGTTGTGTTTTAATTTATTTTTTTAATTTTCCCACAGAATAGCACTATATATTTTCCTAATATTAGGATTCTTGTGCTAATAGATCTATTTTTTACTCTTGGTCGTCCTCTGTAAATTCAGTATCATTTTCAAAAGTATGTAGTTCCCCTTTTCTTATATCTGAATCAATTGTCTTTATATCTGCGATCATCTCAAATCTGTCTGGTCCAGATCTACCTTTTTGGTAAAATTTTATGAACTGACCTTTTTTCACACCCAATTTATTTCTAAGACAGGCATTTGCATGATCAATATATTTTCTCATCCCATTCATGACTTTTGTAGGTTTATTTATAAATATCTTTACTATAATATAGAGCTTCAACTCCTTTTCATTTCTTTTATCTAAAAAACCAAACTCTACAAATGTATACCTTTTCTTTGAATTATCTATTTTATTTCTCACATATAAATAACGATCAGGATAGTTTATTGATATTTCAAAATCTTTTGGTTTAAAGTCTGTTTCTCTTACACTTTGTTTACTGCTATTTGATTTCATCAAGATCAAATCATCAAGTTTCTTAATCGTCTCTGAATCAATAATCGGATTAATCATAACTGGTATAGATTTTCTTGTGTATCTAAATTGTGCATCCTTTGCATTCATTTCTATAGCATCCTCTATCAAACTGAAGCTTATATCTTTTTTACTACCAAGCTCAATCATCAGATTATCTTTCTGTGTACCTTTCATATCCTGGTAAATATATCTAAAGCGTTTTAAATACCTTTCCAGATATTTTTGGATCATAATCTTTGGTAATATTAATCTATTGCTATTCATATCAATTGTGAAATTACCAAACACTTCTTTAAAAGCAGCAAGGACTTTTTTGTTATCTACATTCTCTGCTTTTCTAATATACCGCCTAAACTCATTTATTTTTGCTATATTATTGATCATTTCTATAGAAAGCTCTTTCTTTCCCGGTTTAAAGGGGTAATCATCATCTGATATTACCAAGTTAATGTTTGTTAGTAAATTCAGATGAAAGTTAAACATTGTATATGAGGATAAATGTGAATGATCTCTAATTGAGACTGTAACTATTTCATCATTTCCGCTCAGATTAGTGTCACTAAATTTCTCGATATAAATATTATTAAAATCGTTAGCATTTGTTGGTGGCAAAAACTCGATCTCTTTTGATTTTATATAATATTTGAATATTTCCAAAACATTCTCAACAACCAAAGCCTGATGTGACCACTTTTCTCCATCAATATCAAATCTCAATTCCACTATAGGATTCTTGAAATATTCAAGTTTTTGTTTAATACTACTGCCTCTATAGAATAAACTATTTTCACTTAAAAATGGAACCATTGCAATTCTCATTATCAAAACAAATATTTCTCGCCAACTACGGTTAAGAGAAATGTTATAAATGTATCGTAACTCATTACAACTGTTTTGATTTTCTTCAATCTCAACGTCAAAGTAGTTAGCATAGTAGCTTAGCTTTTGATCTATCTCATGTAAAATTGCTTCGACTCCCTCATCTGCACTCTCTGTTTTATGCTTAATACAAACTTCACTATCTCCACCCTTAATCAACTCTTTCCCATCTTTAATATATTTCTTTATAAGTCCCGTCTTGTATTCAATATAATCATCTATTATTTCATCCATCTTTTCCTGATATTCCTTCGCGCTTTCCTCATCAAACATATTTTCTCTTCCTATTTAATCTGATGGAATCAATTCTTTTATCTTCTCTGCAGACATACATTTCGTTAATCCAGAATTAAAGACAAAATTAGTATGATTATATTTTTCATTAACTTTTTCTTTAATTTTATCGGGTTTGTATGCTTGTACGATACCTATTAATTTTCCGTTCTTTGAATTATATACAGGGCTGCCACTATTGTATGGATTTACAATTCCATCAATTAAAAATGTTCCTGTTTCTTCATTTACTCTCTGAGCAACAATTCCTGTCCTCACAATGGGTTCATTTTTAATATATTCGCAACCTAATCCAAGAGAATATCCAATTATTATTGTCCCAAGTCCTTCGATTATTCTATCATTATTCTCTATCATATTAAAAGTGAAACTGGTTGCTTTTACCAAAGTAGTATCTTTCTTGTTTTCTACTAGTCTAAATTGGCTATCAAGTTCAAGTATCGCAATATCATACTCTTTATTTTCAATTTTATTTGTACATAAGCAATATCCCTTACCCTTTTTAGCATTAAACCCTACAATAATATTTTGTTGCCCTATTTTCTCAACAACATGGTAACAAGTTACAGCATAACGCTTACTATTATTTTCTATCATAAATCCAGATCCTATTATTTCTGCCGTATCTAACTTGCTGTTTTGTATTGTTTCTATCGATACAGAATTCTTAATAATTGTTTCAACTCGCTCTTCTAAATTGAAGTATGGTATCCTTTCATGTATTTTATCTTGGGGTATTTCATCTTCACTTAATAATGTAATCCCTAATAAAATTAACATTACAGTCATTATTATTTTAAATTTTATCATCTTTTCTCCTTAATTCTTAAAATCCTTATTATATTTCCTATCCTCTCATTTTCGCAATTTCCCAATTTCTCATTTTCGTTCTCTTCACTTACTTCCCCCCATCAATCCTTCCTTGAATTTCCTTAACTTCTCTCTCTGCTATAACAATCTGTTCTTTATTCAAATATTTCTTTACTGTATTCTTATTAAGTGAAGCTTCATAAAATAGATCTCCTGATATATTACTGCAAGATATAAGATACCATTTGTATGCTTCTTGATAATTTTGCCCTACTCCCGTTCCTGTTTCATAGCATACCCCTAATATGTTTTGTGCAGTTGTATGTCCTTTTTCTGCTGCAGATCTATACCACTTAACCGCTTCTTTATAGTCCTGGTTAACACCTCTCCCGAATTCATAACATACACCTAAATTGAATTTTGCATCTACATCTCCCTTTTCTGCTGCAGATCTATACCACTTTGCAGCTTCTTCTTGATCAAGGTCGTTACTTTCTCTATTTTTTTTATAATATTGCTCCAATTTACTCTGTGCTTCTTCCTGTCCTTGTTCGGCTGCTAACCTAAACCACTTAACAGCCATGTTATTATCTTTTATTATACCAAATCCATGATAAATACAATTTCCTAAACTGAATTGTGCATCTGCATCTCCTTGTTCCGCTGATGATTTATACCACTTCAATGCTTCTTTATAATCCTGTATTACTCCATCTCCATTTTCATAACAAAATCCTAAATTATATTGAGCTGTTACATCTCCTTGTTCTGCTGCTAATTTATACCACTTGATTGCTTCTTTTCTGTCTAGTATGATTCCCTTACCATAATTATAACAGTAACCAAAATAGTTTTGAGATTTAGCATGTCCCTGTTCTGCAGCTAATCTAAACCATTTAACAGCTTCTTCATAATCCTGTAAGACTCCCTTACCGCTATAATAAGCATATCCTAAATTGTACTGTGCTGATACATTTCCCTGCTCTGCTGCTAATTTATACCACTTAATCGCTTCTTTTCTATCTAATTTGACTCCTTCACCGTTATTATAACAGAATCCTAAATAGTTTTGAGATTTAGCATGTCCCTGTTCTGCAGCTAATCTAAACCATTTAACAGCTTTTTCATAATCCTGTAAAACTCCCTCCCCGTTATAATAAGCATATCCTAAATTGAACTGTGCAGATACATATCCTTGTTCTGCAGCTAACTTATACCATTTAACTGCTTCCTTAATATCTTGTATAACTCCATTTCCATTATAACAGCACCACCCTAAATAATGTTGTGCTTGTACATATCCTTGTTCTGCTGCTGATCTAAACCATTTAGCCGCTTTTTCATAATCCTGTAAAACTCCCACCCCGCTATAATAAGCATATCCTAAATTGAACTGGGCAGATACATATCCTTGTTCTGCAGCTAACTTATACCATTTAACTGCTACCTTATAATCTTGTTTAACTCCAATTCCAAAGTGGTATTTTCTTCCTAATTTGTACTGTTCTATTTTATTTCTCTGAACTGTAGATATCTTATTCTGCTTAGCAGCTTCCTGATGACCTTTTTCTTCTTCTTCAACTTTTTTGCACAACTTTTTTGTTTCATTATGGCGATTTTGTCTTTTATCTTCTTCTTTTTGGTGGTTATCTTGGGTGCTATTTAGTTTTGCATTACAACTTCCTGTCTTCATTAGAAAACTTTTCTTTCTTTCCTCCAACATATCCCATCTCGGTTTCCATTTTCCAGCATTATTATTCACTATTAAAAGTTCTGCCAGATTCGGACCCACCTCTTCTGCCAATTTTCTATCACCAATCCAGTTATTACCACATCTTTTGCAATTAACAATGACTTCCTTTTCAGTTATCTCATATTCTAAATCCCTTGATTCACATTCTGGGCACGAGTATTTATAATAATTGCTTATATTGATTATATCTTCAAATCTAACAAGCTCTCTATTTCTTACAAAAGCTTTCACTATATGATATCCAGGATTTACGGGGTTTCTCCTTCGAAATGATCTTACCATCGTAAAAAAATCATTCTTCAAATTACTCCACACAAAATTATGTCCTGCCGAAGGTTCCAGAGCATGATGAAAACAACATAAAGTTACTAAATTATCTGGTATATGTTTTCCCCCCTCGCTTTTCGGTATTATGTGATGAACGTGGAGTGGTACTCTTGAAGGGCAGCCCGTAACTTGACAATGATTGTTATCTCGTTCTTTTACTACTTGCTTTAAATAATCCCAGAAGGGAGGCACTCCAGGCCAGTTATTAAAAACTTCCATTATTTTCTTATCACGTTCGCTCAATATTGCTAATGGATGATGGAAATGGTACAATTCAGGTTTAATTGGCTTTTTAAATTTCGCATCCCAATCTTCCATTAATGCGTTCAACTTATTTTTATATTGTGTGATAACTATATATATGGCAATTGGTAAAACAATCAGCCATATCTTTATAACAATCATCATAAAAGTAAAGAATATTAATACGTTGAACCTATCGACTTTTTCTATCTTTTCTTTTACTTTCGCTCTAAATTTCCACTTTGCTTCATAATATGCATGAGACTCTGCAAGATACTCCCTATATTGCTTTTCATAAATCTCTGGATAATTTGTCTCCGATATCACTTTAAAGCAATCCTTGCATAAGTAAGTTTTATCATTCAACATTAATCCGGGTCCAATCACACTTCCACACAAGACACAAGGTGATCCCAAGATGTTAATAATATTCTCAGAATCAGTTTCATTCCTTCTGATGAGTTTTTCAACATCAACATTTCTTAAAAAATCTCTCGGATTATACCCTCTATGCCAATTATCCATAATTTGCTAATATTTTTTTAGCTCTTTGTTTCTCCTTCATTCAATTTATCCATCGTGTTCATCCAGTCAATAAGGTACATAACCTCTTATCATCTCATTTTCTGCCTAAATTCTCCACAGGAAATTCATCAATAAATCCCACACTAAACCTCAATATCAAAGACGCATCATAAGCCTCAACAACCCCGTTTCCATCAACATCTGCTACCTCAAATCTCCAATCTTCCCAGGGCAATGTTGTCCCTTCCGGCACTAACAAACAAAAATATTGCAGCACCAGCGATGAATCAAATGATTCTACTTCCCCATTATCATCAACATCACCATAAATATGTTCAGATAATGATTGATCAAAATATAGTGCCCCCATATCTGCGATTGTTCCATCTGGGTCTAATATTGAAGTTGGATCACCTGCATCAATGCAGGGTGAATCTTCAGTAAGATGATAATCTCCGTTTGCTGAATCTACAAAACAAGGCTCCATAAATAAATTTAAGTAAGTATCGCAGGGATCACCATTGGCATTTACTGTTACGATCTCTCCAAATGTAGAGGGGATATTATCACCAGAGCCTGCGTTATCGTTTAACCAGAATAGATTGTAATCAAGTGAGGAAGGAGATGAATCTGCCTGAATCCCTGTGACATTATCATAAATAATATTATTCAGAATGTCTGGGTAAGAAGAATACCAGCAGTAGATCCCACAATTTTGATTATTATCGATAGTGTTATTGCTGATAGTCGGAGATGAAGATTGGCAGTCGATCCCACTATTATTATTATTACTGATAGTATTATTGCTGATAGTAGGGGAAGAATCCCATTTACAGTCGATCCCATTATCATCATTATTACTGATCGTGTTGTTGCTGATGCTCGGGGAAGAATCATTGCAGTTGATCCCACAATTTTGATTATTACTGATAGTATTATTGCTAATAGTCGGGGAAGAAGAAAAACAGAGAATTCCAGAATTATTATTATTACTGATAGTGTTATTGCTAATAGTCGGGGAAGAATATCCACAACGAATACCTCCCGATTGATTATTAGTGATAGTATTATTGCTGATGGTTGGAGAAGAATTCGAGCATAAGATTCCATTTTCTTGATTATTAGTGATAGTATTATTGCTGATAATTGAAGAAGAATTCGAGCTTATGATTCCATTTTCTTGATTATTATTGATAGTATTATTGCTAATGCTCGGAGATGTATATAAGCAGTAGATTCCATTTTCTTGATTATTAGTGATAGTATTATTGCTGATAGTTGGGGAAGAAGAATTAGTGCACAAGATTCCTTGCACATTATTATTTATGATAATATTGTTGTTAATAGTCGGTGAAGAAGAATAACAAGAAATCCCAGAATCAATACTATAGCCACTACCATTATTGCTGATTGTATTATTGTTGATAGTCGGGGAAGAATCACGGCAATAGACTCCATAATTATTATTATTACTGATCCTGTTATTGCTGATGGTAGGGGAAGAATCATCACAGTAGATACCTTTATTTGCAAATTCTATACAGGTATACATTATTTCTGAATTACTCGATGAGTTTCCCGAAAAATAAATATTATCCCAGTCTCCTGGATTCTTCACTGCATTACCAGAAGTAAATTTTATTGAGTCATTCTCAGTACCAATGGCATTCAATACTCCATCTATATCAAAAGTATAGTTACCCATAAATTGAATTTCTACACCTGGTTCTATTTCTAGGGTATCATTTACATATATATTTATATCACCTATAACATTATATATATATCCAGATTCAAGTACCCCACTTAGATTACCTGATAATTCTATTATTTCAGGATCCCTAACATTTATATAATTTACTCTGGTTCTTGTATTGCTCTCTCCATTGAAATTTTGAATTGTTAAACTTACAGTATAAAAACCATTTTCCATATATATCCACACCGGATTTTCTTCTGAAGTATCAGTTACACCATCACCATTCATATCCCAATAAAAATTATCTACATCTCCATTTGATATATTTTCAAAATAAACAGTTAAAGGAGCTTGCCCTGTAACTGGATCAGCAATAAAATCTGCAAATAATCCATTAATATCAAAATAATTTGCCCCAATATCTGATATTGTGCCGTCTGGATCATTATATTGTGGGTCTGGATTCCCAGCATCTATGCAAGGAGATATTGTAGATAGTCTGTAATCATTATTTAATGTGTTAATAAATAAAGGATTAAAGAAAATATTATAGTATGTATCACAAGGATCATTATTATTATTTACCGTTATTATAATCCCAAAATATGATGGAATATTCGAACCACAAACATCTTCATTATTCATCCAGAAGCAATTATATTCTAATTCTAAAGAATTTGAATCATATTGTATTCCAATGTTATTATTTGAAAATATATTGTTTTCAAATATTGCATTATCAGAATCATGATAATTTATTCCATATTCTTCCGAATTTATTATTGTATTAAACCTTATTATTGGTGATGATTCGGTTACATTTATTCCTTCAATATTGCCATATATGTTATTTTTTTGTATCACATTATTAGTATTAATATTTAATATTCCAACTTGATTATTAAAAACATCATTATCTCTTACATTACTTTCTGACCCACTTGCGTATATCCCATAATTATTATTATATATTGTATTAGAAATTATCTCAGGTGATGAATAGTTACAATATATTCCACTATATTCATTTCCCCTTATTATATTGTAATTAATTATATTTATTTCATTGTTATCACATTTAATTCCGAGATGTGAATATTCTACTATTGAATATCTTATTATAGATCCGTTCTCGTTATAATTTTCAAATTCTATCTTTTCCCAATCTCCGGGTTGTTTGATTTCTTGTCCAGAAGTAAAGGTTATCATTTCATCAGCAGTACCATCAGATATCAAAGTTCCATATACAAATAAAGAATAATTTCCCATGAACCTAACTTCTACACCCGGTTCTATAAACAAAGAATCTCCTTCGTTAATTGTTATATTTCCTATCACTTCATATATATAGTTATCTGTCCAAGTGCCCTGCACACTTCCTATTATCTCTAACGGTATTCCATTTATTAGTGTTATATCATCAATTGTCAATCCCTCAAAAATCATCATCTCTTCGATTATACTTGATTCCCAACCTTGCTTAGAATATTCGATATCATAAATACCCTCTGATATTTCAATCATATAATATCCATCATCATTTGTATATGTACTATCAGTTGTTGCAGATGGAGAAAGTGCAGTAAGAAGCACTTTTACCCCTTCATGGTTTGTTTCTCCATCCAGAAAGCAATAGCCCTCTATAGCTGCGATTCTCTCTGAATATAATGGCAATATTGTCACAAACAATATCAGAATTAGTAAACTTATCTTTTCCATTTGTCCCTCCATAACCACATCATCAATTTAAATATTTTCCTGTCAAATTAAATCTCAACACCTGATGTATCCTCTTGCTAATAATGCACTAATAATCCCTATTTCTGTTATTTTTTTATATTCCGATTAACAATTCACGACTAACGATTAACGCTGAACGCAGTGAAGCCCCATTTTCAATTTTACATTTTACATTTTACATTTGTCAGCTTCGCTGACCCTCCCTGTGGCTTCCCTGTCCCTCCAATTCTGTATCCCTGATTTCATTTCACTTTTCACGTCTCACTTCTCACTGCGAAGCCAGTCACAAGTCTCGAATCTCGGATCTCGAATCCCTAGTCACGAATTTCGAGTCTCGGATATCGTGTCTCGTATCTCGAATTACGATTCCCGTTTTCCCATTCACTGTGTTCACTTCTTCAAAATCGAATCACCAATCACCAATCACCATTCACGAAATAGTAATAATCCCCATATCTCTCTTATTATCAATATTTTATATTAATATATTATTTATTGTATAAATTAATACTTGACATATATGTTATTATCTTTATTGTATCAATCGTAAGCTTACTAAAAAAAGTTTATGGGATGTGAGCTGCCCCGATCAGGCAGGCGTGTTGTGGGCAAACAATTACGCTTCTCACTTTCCAGAAAGGAGACCTATAATGAAGGTGACATTAAAAACACCGTATCGTACCGTAACCGGTCGTGATGGAGAAAAAGTGGCTTATGGTTGGAAAGACCTGGAAATCACTTTTCTCCGCGACTATTTTGTTCCCGTCAATCCGGCAGGTGAAGCTGCCTTCACTGCCAAGTCAACCGCTGTTATCGATACCTGGAAAGATGCTGATGCCAGTTTCATCAGCGACATCGTCACCTATACCGCAGCCTGGAATGAAACCCAGCTCGACGGAAGATCGCAGATCCCTTATAACAAGCTCAACATCTTCGTTAAAGCGTGCTATGCCGCTGCTGAAGCCGCTTCTTTTGATATTAAGCATTGCGTCATAAATATCTGTAACTTTTAACTTGTTCTTTTAAATTCTATCTGCGTTGTTCATCGCTTTAATATCAAAGGATATTGAAGCTCTTCTCGCCTTGATATAATTCAAAATTACTGCGTTAAATTGTCACACATATTT
>JAIPGO010000085.1 GCA_021736135.1 Candidatus Cloacimonadota bacterium | reverse complement strand
TCCACCATTGCGGAGGTATGAAGACCATTCGCAAGGTGTTAGTTGTGAGAATGTATGTTAACGCGCTAAGTTACCTTGCGAATGGTCTTCAGACCTCCGCAATGGTGACGATATAATACAAAAATAATTACCTTATGAGAGCATGGAATCAGTTAATTCGGGGGGGGGGATGCGAAATTTATTAAATTTTAGATATTGACTTGGGAAGGTTCTATTTTAAGTTCTGATTATTAAGAATCAATTCTGGAGGTTATATGAAGATTGTGGAACGAGAACAGATGCTGCTGGCCGGATTTGGCTTTTATGGTGATCCGTTTAACGGCAAAGCAGGCTGGACGGAGGAAAATGAGATTGGCATTTTATGGTCGCGGTTTATGGGATTATTATTCAAACCGGATTCCCCGATTGCTCATCTGAAAGAGAATAAAGAATGGTTTGAGGTCTGGATTGAAACTGAGGAAAGCGCAGAGAAGGGATTTTTCGAGATATTCGTTGGAACACAGGTTAGCGGCTACGAAGACGTTCCCTATACCATGCAGATGAAAGTATTGCCGAAAGCCAGTTATGCCGTAGTGACTGCCCATGGTAGCAGTATAAAATCGGAAGAGCCCTACATTGAATTTCAGAAATGGCTGAAATCCTCCGGAACTGAACAAAAATATAAGTATAATTTCCAGACTTATGATGAGCGTTTTAGGGGTATTGATAAAATCGCGGAATCTGAACTGGATTTCTATTTTCCGATCAAATGAGACTTTTTAACCAGATCAGACAGCTATATAAGGCAGTATGCTTCATTGAATCAAACCTGCAGGAAGAGATCACCGTAGCTCAAATGGCTGATGAAGCGGGTTATTCGCTTTTCCATTTCTGCCGTCAGTTCAGCCGGATCACGGGATTTTCTCCTTTTCATTACCTGATAAAAAGGCGGATCCATCAATCGGTTTATCAGCTATTGAATACAGACCATAATATCAGCAGGATAGCCTTTGAATTCTGCTTTAACAGCCCAGAAACATACTCACGTGCCTTCAGACGCATTCTGGGAGTGCTGCCGCAGCAGTTCCGAAATTATCACAAGGAAGTACCGAAAAACCTGCTGATGCCGGCATTAACAAAGCAGGATCTTAATTTCCGCAATCAAACCGGTTTCTCCTTACCGGAAATCGTTGAGCTGGGTCAGTTACGATTATGCGGATTAATGGGGAAGTTATCGGATAAAAAACTGCTGCTCGCTGAATTAAAGCCGGATGATACTATATTTGAGATCAGGGAATACGGCAGCAGATCAGAGGAATGGTTCGTTTTCATCGGAAGCGAAAATTGTGGAAGAGAAAATCAGCTTTATATCCAAAAAAAGCTGAAACCTGCCAGATGGATAAAAGCAGGATGTAAAGAGAACGAACAGCAGTTAATGGAAAACTTCATTCATCACACCTGGCTGCCATCAATTGGTGAAAAAGTTAATCCCTGGCTATATATGCTGAAAACTGATCATAACTCTGAAATAATATTGCAGTTCATTTCATTACAGTGATTGAAAACCTGGAACGTGATATGGTTTATTTAAGACCGGCAGATTATATGCTGGAAATACTGGGCGGGAAATAGGACTCGGATTATATTATAAGAAGAGAAGATTTTTTAACCGCGGATTTAACGGATTAGACGGATGAAGAGAAGAGGATTACCGCGAAAGCCGCTAAAGTACGCGAAAGGAAGAAGTTACTTTATTAAACAAGATACTGATTACTACTTAGAATTTTCCTGAAGTTTTTGTCTTAATTTCTCAATCTTCTTGTCAACAACATCTTTCATGTCAAAGGTAGGTAAAATGTATTTTCCCCAACGGCAATTGTAAGTTAGAGTTTTGATATATGCTCTGCTGTATGATATTACTATAGCTAAGGCTGATTTTTCTAATCCTGTAGCATCAGGATTATTGATTCTGTCGTTTATGAAGAAATAACCGTTTACAACGCACTTGATTTTGTATCCTTGTTTCTCTCTTTTCGGAGATATATCTAACTTAAGGCATACACTAAAAAAATCATTATTATCAACTTTATCATATTTATCGAAATCAACTTTTATATTGCTATCCCTAAGATTTACTTCTGTGACATCCGGAATTGTAACTGTTTTTACAGAATGCTCGATGGAGATAATTTCGATCAATTTTAATGGAGATTCTTTTACTTTGAACATTTATCCTCCTTATGCTGCTGCTGGATCTTGCTTTGTACTAATCTTGCTTTTGGATAGGTTCTTTAGTTTCTGGTCAATGTCTTGATAAGATTTTACATATTTACAATATTCTTCAGCATTTCCTGATGCTGAATAAATATCGGTAACAGTGCTGTTTTTTTCTACATTTTCTGATGGTTTAAAACTTATATTTGCATCAATGTTCAGAATCCTTTCCAATTTTGCTATATGTTTTAGATTTAAGAGTTTGTTACCATTAAAAGCATTACTTAAAAAAGAAGGATTAATATTCATTTTATTTGCTAACTCCTTCTGATTAATTCCTAAAAAGTTCATCCTGTATTTAACCTCTTCCAGAAATTGAAGCTGTAAACCATAAGCACCAATTTCATCAACTGTATCTTCACCAAACCCACTGATAAATTCTCTGAATTCCTGTTTCATCTTACTCTCCTGGGACGTTTCAACATCTCTAATTCTTTAATATCATCTAAATACATTTCACTGGCAACATTGCTGATGATAGTCCTTTCATAATTTCTGACAGAATTGCCCTTTTTTGTCACAACTCTGCTCATTACTATGTGATACTTACCATTTATCTTATGTTCCTGACAATAAATGCGCAAATTACCAAATATTGAAGCATTACCTAAAAACTTCATGGCAACAACCAGGTTCGGTATTCCATAGTTTTCTTTTCTATACAACTCATCCTTGTACTGATTTTCCTTCCTTATGAAAAAAAACTGCAAAATCTTTAGAAAGTGCTGCAATCTCTTATCATTTTCAACAATTTCAGAAAGAATATCCTTCTTTTTGCTAATATCCCAATAGAGGATACATTTATCCTTTAAAGGATTATTTTCTCCAAATTTGGGACTAATCTCTTTAAACTTCACTTCTTCAATTAACATTGCCCCTCTATTTGTCAATAAATTTACCTATAGGTAAATTTGTCTACTATAATTTTGATTCCATAACAATCTTGCCACAAATTTATCAGGGTAATCGCTGTCAATTTTGGAATCTCATTCAATCTACTCAATCACAATTTGGATTCACTCAAAATATGTAAAGCAAAAAAATTTGACACTTATATGCTTGCTGGAAAGAGACTGTTCACTTTCAGGTACTCCTTTTCAATAACTTATGCTGAATAATATCAATAGTAATGCACAATTATTGTTTTCTGGCAATTTCAGTTCAAGTTTGTACATTTATAAGTATCTATTATAAAGTCACTTATCACTGTTTTCGTTTTCCCCATAGGGGATATTTAATTGTAGAAATAGACATCGGTTATCCCCCCACCCCAGCGACCGGCGGAGCCGGTCGCTGGGGTGGGGGGAGGCTAATATTATATTCTACCGATAGATAAGTCCTACGGACTAATTAACATTCCCTAAACTATCTCCGGAAATTTAGTTTTGTCAATTACGATAATCCTGCCAAAAGCGTAGCAGATGTGCACATTTCATCTTCATTTTAAGAATTTTGTTAATTATATAAAGAGTTACACTGAACAGTATCCATAGGTGTTTTGTGTATTAGTCATGTTCGCGCCCCACTTACGGAATACGCCAGCGGTGCACTTGCACTTAAATTGTTGACAATGATTATAATAAAGAAAGGGATTGTGAACAAAGATTTTAGTGGAGATATTATGAAGCAGGAACTGGTTATTGATGCTTTGACGAAAGGGGATGTTGTCAACAGGGTTGCTGAAATTGTGCGGGATGTTTATGTTTTTCATGAGATCGGGGAGAAGATGGCGGATTTTATTATTGAGCAGCAGGCAAAGGGGGAATACGATAATCTAAATGAAATCAAACCTTTCTGTTCAAAACTTACTGCAGATCTGCGTACTATTTGTAATGATAAGCATATTTTTGTGTTTTACAGTCCGGAAGAAGCGCATGAGGTGCGGGCTGATAAAGGGCTGCTTTCCGCAGAAGAGATTGCGTTGCAGAAAGCTGCTTATAAGCTCTGGTATGAGCGACAGAATAACGGATTTCAGAAAGTTGAGATATTGCCGGGGAATATCGGGTATTTGAAGTTGAATATATTTCCACATGTTCATGGTGCTGAAACATGTGCTCATGCGATGGGTTTTCTGGCGCATGCTAATGCCATCATAATTGATCTGCGTGACAATGGCGGTGGCGAAGGTTTGGGTGATTTTCTTTCCAGTTACTTTTTTACACCGGAACGCGTATTGCTGGGAGGCGCCAGGTTTCGTGACTCCTCCCAGAACAGCGAAAGTTATACTCTGCCTTTCGTACCCGGGAAACGGCTGCCGGATATCGATCTTTATATTTTATTGAGTTCGCGTTCTTTTTCAGCAGCGGAAGCTTTTGCTTATGATCTGCAGCAACTGAAACGGGCGGTGATTGTGGGTGAAAATTCCAAAGGCGGGGCGCATCCGATAGATGTTCTGATCGTGAAAGGCGATATTTTGACGCAAGTGCCGATTGGCTCCTCTTATAATCCGATTTCCAAAACGAACTGGGAAGGCATGGGAGTGACACCGGACATCAAAACAACCGAGGAAGCCGCCTTGAACACTGCTCATATTACCGCATTGGAAAACGTAATTAAGAAAACAACTGATAAAGATTATAAGCAGGAATTGCAGAAAATACTGGAAAGCATAATTCAATAGAATCTTGTTCGTTTCGGAAATATGTTAATACAGAGCAGACACCCCGGTCTGCCGCTACCGTTAAAAATCTGAGGGTTATTAACTTATTTCAGGCCGCAGATTTTGAGTGAAGCGGTCAGGAAAGGGATTTAAGAGAGTGAAGCCTTTCAGGGGCAGGGAAAAAGTGAATAATTATTCAAAAAGTAAATAGTTGGTATAAAAATTGCTTGACCATTTAAGGAAGATATTGAGTTTTCAGCGGGTGATTTGAGGTCGATTGGTTAAAGATGTTTTCACAAAACTACAACTTGTGCTTACTTGCAGAAAATTATCGTGTGTCAATCAAAAGAAATAGATATTGTATGAGAAATTGTCAGGGAAGGAAGAAACTATGAAAAAAGGTTTTACGTTATTCATTTTATTGATGGTCACTACTTTATTAATGGGGCGCTGGATTGAGATCCGTCCAGTGCAGGAAACGGAATTATTCAGTTGTGATCAGGAGAGCAGAGGGTCTGCGACAGTAGAGTTTACGCTTGATGGCTTTGATCTGGAAGAGAAAGTGTATGCCGGAGATACATATACCGTGATCAGTCACGAAGGGTCAGGCAGTCTGCTGGAAATTGGCATGCCGGATCTGCCGGTATTTACCAAAGCATTGATCATCCCGGGTCAGGGAAATGCGACGCTGGAAATTATAAGTTATGAGAAGAGAGACTTTGAACATATAGTAGTGTATCCTCAGGAAGAATTACAGTATGAAAGTGAAGAACCGCGGGATAACTTTACCATAAATAATGAGTTTTATGAAGGGAGAGGAATATTTCCAGCCGAGATCGCCTGGGCAGGAGATCCGGCCATAATGCGTGATTTCCGGATATTACCGGTAACCTTCAGTCCTTTTCAGTATGATGCAGGTAGTGGGATTTTAAGTGTATATACGAATATCAGGGTGCAGGTGACCACCTCAGGCAGGGGCGGAATTAATGCCAAATATACGGAGCGCAAGCGATCACGCGCCTTTGAAGAAATGTATAGAAGTAATACTTTGAATTATGATCAGCTTGGTTTACGTGACGACTATCAGGTGCCGACGATATTATTTATCTGCAATAATGATAATTCCGTACTGACCAATCTGGGATATCTGGTGGAATGGAAAAGGCAGAAGGGCTTTAATGTGGAAGTGGCAACGACTTCGCAGACCGGTTCGACTAGCGCTTCCATTAAGAATTATATTCAGAATGCTTATGATACATGGGAAAATCCGCCTGAATACGTAAACATAATAGGTGACGGATCAGGTGCCTATACAATACCAACGTGGTATACCGGCAGCAGTTATATTGGAGAAGGAGATCATCCCTATTGTCAACTGGAAGGAGATGACATTCTGGGAGATCTGATAATGGGAAGAATGACTTTTTCTTCAATATCGGTACTTCAGACTGTAATCAACAAAGTACTGACTTATGAGAAAACGCCATATATGACTAATAGTGCCTGGTATAACCGGGCATTGATCGTGGGAGATCCGAGTTATTCGGGCTATTCCTGTTTTGCTTTCGGCAAGGGAGTAAAAGAGCTGATGCTTGATTTTCCAGGGAATTTCTGGAGCGACGACAACTTTGTGGAAGTATATAATAGTCCATATTCTTCCCAGATAAATGGGGCAATCAATTTAGGTGTCTCCTTTTTTGCTTATCGCGGATTTGGTGATCATTCAGGCTGGAATTACGGCAGCACCAATAATGGATATATGATGCCGTTTATGGCATTTCCCACGTGTAATGCGAATGACTGGCAGGCTTTTACGGGGCTTGCTGAGGGATTTTATCTGATGGGAACTCCCACCACGCCTAATGGCGGAATTGGAGCATTGGGAACTGCCTCTTCAGGAACTCATACGCCATTTAATAATGCTATAGCCATTGGTCTATGGGGAGGTATTTTCCGGGATAATATATATTCTATGGGCGGTTCGGTATTACAGGGCAAATATTATCTCTGGTTAACTTTCCCGCAGAATCCCAGTAATTTAGTTTATGACTTTTCAGTCTGGAATACCCTGATGGGAGACGGGAGTGTGGAATTATGGACGAGATTGCCGCAGAATCTTTCAGTTGTATATGAAGATGTGATAGCGAGTGGAGCAAATTATTATGAAGTAACAGTGTTTGATTCCATCGGAAGCGCAGCTGAAGGAGCCTGGGTAACTTTATATGGAGAAGACGATGATTTTACAGCAACAGGTTATTGTAATTATACCGGCACGGCTATACTTGATCTGGACGGTGCTTCAGACGGTGAATATACTCTTACAATAACGAAACATGATCATATTCCTGTCATAGAGACGGTAACGATTGAAGAAGTAGCCCAGTACGTGGATATATTCGGCGTAATATATGACGATGCTTCTGGTAACGGGAATGGCATAGTAAATCCGGGAGAAAGCGTGGAAGTGATGCTGACTTTAATCAATACCGGCACTACCGGCGTAAATAGCGTAAATGCGGAAATAAGCTGCAGCAATAATTTTGTGACAATAATAACTTCTGAGGCTGCATTTGGCAATATAACTTCAGGTGGAACTGCCACGGCAGGATTTGAACTGGAATTTGCCGGAGCATTGCAGGGTGGCACTGATATTTTAACTGAGCTTGTGATCACAGATGACAATGGAAATGAATGGACGACCTGGCTATATATTCCCATTGAAGGAGCCAGTCTTTATGCCAGCGGTTACACCATAGACGGAGACGGCGTAATAGATCCGGGAGAAACAGATGAGCTGTATTTTACAATACAAAATAACGGCAATCTACAGGCAACTGCTGTTAATGGATTATTGAGCTGTAATAACCGTCGGATAACCATTGTGGACAGTCTGGGTGCATTTGGAAATATCGCCGCGGGTGAAGCAGGTAATAATGCGAGTAACCGGTTTACGATCACAGCCAGCAGTGCCATATTACCGGGAACCTTTATACCGTTCCGCATCCGTATAACCAATGCAGACGGCTATGACAGCTTTGTAACGATGAGTGTGGTAATCGGGGAAGCAGAAGTTACTGATCCTTATGGACCTGATGCCTATGGTTACTGGTGCTATGATGACGAGGATACCGGTTATGCAAAATGTCCGGAATATGACTGGATAGAAATAGATCCCGATTATGGTGGTGAGGGCACCTCCGTAAGCTGGGAAGGCGCATATCCGGCAGGAACCGGTGGAGATACCGGAACGTATGCCAACTTTGATTTACCGGAAGACTTCAGTTTTGTATTTTATGGAGAAGATTATAATGATCTGTGTATCTCTACCAGTGGATGGATAGCGCCTGGTCATCATGAATCAGGTAATTTTATGAACTACCCGATACCGGGACCTCAGGGACCAAGCCCTATGATCGCCGTCTTCTGGGATGATCTGGCAATCGATACCGGTGATGTGCTTTACTATTATGACGAAGAACTGCATTATTTCGTGGTGGAGTGGTCGCGCATATTCAATGGTGATACGGAAGCAGGGGAAACCTTTCAGGTGATATTATATGATCTCATATATTATCCTACGACAACGGGTGACAGTGAGATCAAGATGCAATATCTGGATGTGACCAATAATAACTCGGGCAATTATCCGAGCAATCACGGGCAGTATTGCACGGTGGGATTGGAGAATGAGGATTCCCTGATAGGGCTGCAATATACCTTTAATAACAGCTATCCTGAAGCCTGTAAAGTTCTGGAAGATGAAATGGCAATTTTGTTTACACCTCCGCCAATTCCACCTGACGGACCATTTCTGGGAGTGAGCAGCTTTTGTGCAATATCGGGAGACGATAATTACATAGAAGCAGGAGAAACGGCGGCTATTTCAGTGACACTGGAAAATATGGGCGCGGAAACCGCACATAATATTTCAGTGGAAATATCGATTACAGATCCTTTTATCACGATCAATGATAATACTGAAACGTATCCGGAACTCCCGGCGAACGAGTTTGCTTCCCTGGAAGAGGCATTTACAATTGAGATTTCAGAAAATGTCCCGGATTTTTATGTATTTTATCTGGAAGTGATAATCAGCTGTGATGAAGACAGCTGGAACTGGATGCTGCCTTTCACGGCTTACTGGGCGAATACTTTTGCCGTAGATCAGGATAGCATCCATTACGAACTGCAGCTAATGGAGACAGGAACACAGGGATTTACTTTAACCAATACCAGCAGCCTGCCGGTGGATTTTTATATCAGAACGGATGAAACGACGCCAACCGGAAGGGATATAACCGGTACGACAATAACAATGGATACAGATTCTTTCACCCCGGGAGAAGAAACGACCTGGACATTTGAAGTCCAGAATGCGGCAATAGACAATGAATGGCTGAGCGATGCGTGGCTTGATTTTCCTCTGGGTGTTACGGTATTGGATGCCAGTGACGTAGTTGGTGGTTCCGGTGGTGATCTGATCTGGGACGGCACAACCGGAGCAGGGCAAAGAATAAACTGGCATGGATTGACATCAAACAACTGGGGAGTCATCCATGACGGCGAAATAGCTATCTGGGATGTTGACGTGCAATTAAGCACCGAATTTGCAGGTGATATGAGCATAGGCTGGGAAGCCGGAGGAGATGGCTATGGCGGTGAGCCGCATAACGTAAGTGGTGAAATATATCTACTTTATCCTCTGCGCTGGATGAACCTTGATACATCATCCGGAACTCTGGCAGGAGATGAATCTCGATTAATTACCATAACATTTGATGCCGGCAATATTGAAGCAGGTGTTTACTGCGGAGATATTGTGATAACATGTGAAAGCTGGGATACCCAGATCATTCACGTGGTTTTGAATGTGGAAGCCGTTGGTCATAATAGTAATCCTTTGCCGGCAGCAGCAGAATTGACCGGTAATTATCCTAATCCTTTTAATCCTGAGACAGAGATAGCTTTTCGGATTCCGGCAGCAGCGCTTGTAGAATTAAAGGTATTCAACAGTAAGGGGCAACTGGTGCGCACTCTGGCAGATAGCTGGTTCCCGGCGGGGGCGCATTCTCTGCACTGGGATGGAAAAGATAGTACGGGTATGGGGGCAGCAACAGGAATTTATTTCTATCGCTTACGAACTGCCGGTTTTGAAGGCAGCGGTAAGATGATATTGATGAAATAGAGATTATGGAATATAGGACTTATATGACCTATAAGTCCTATATTTGCTTTATAATCATAAAACCGGGAAAAAAACGAACCAGACGAGGAAAATTATGAAAAGAAACGGGATGATTTTTTTTATGTTTTTGATTTGTTTAACCTTAATGGGTAGATGGATTGAGCTTAATCCGGAACAGGAATCAGAGATATTTGAGTGTGAGCAGCAGACGCGGGGAACGGCAGAAGTTACTTTCACCCTTGAGGGCTTTGAGTTGCAGGAGAAGATTTATGATGGAGAGACCTATTCGGTGATCAGCCATGATGAGTCAGGCAGTCTGCTTGATATCGGAATGCCGGATCTGCCGGTATTTACCAGAGCATTGATCATTCCTGACCAGGGAACGGCAACGGTGGAAATTATCAGTTATGAACAGCGGGAGTATACTAATGTGCTGGTTTATCCTCAGGAGGAATTGCAGTTTGAGAATGAAGCCTTAAGGGATAATTTCACCATAAACCGCGAGTTTTATCAGGGAAGAGGCATTTTTCCGGAAACCGCCGCCTGGGCTGGTGAACCGGTGATAATGCGTGATTTCCGGGTACTCCCGGTTACTTTTTGTCCCTTTCAGTATGATGCTGGCAGCCGTACATTAACCGTTTATGAAAATATTAGCGTGCAGGTTTCCGTCGAGGGTAGCGGAGGGATAAATGCCAAAAACAGCGAGCGGAAGCATTCACGTGCTTTTGAAGCCCTTTACAGGGCAAACACCCTGAATTATGATCAGCTGGGCTTGCGGGACGAATATCAGGTTCCAACGATATTATTTATTTGTAATAATGACACCTCCGTTTTGACGAATCTTGCTTTTCTGACGGAATGGAAGGAGCAGAAGGGCTTTAACGTGGTTGTAGCTACGACCGCCGAGACGGGAACGACTAATACTGCCATTAAGAATTATATCCAGGATGCTTATGATAACTGGGAGAATCCCCCGGAATATGTAAATATAATGGGTGACGGCAGTGGTACTTATACCATACCCACCTGGTATTCTTCTGGCGGTTATGGCGAAGGAGATCATCCTTACAGTCAGTTGGAAGGCAATGACGTTCTGGGTGATGTGATATTGGGCAGAATGACATTTTCTTCCATCCCGATGTTGCAGACAGTGATCAACAAAGTTCTTACTTACGAGAAAACGCCATATATGGGTAATACAGCCTGGTATAGTCGGGGATTACTGGTGGGAGATCCCTCATCTTCCGGTTATTCCTGCGTGGGATTTGCTAAGAGTGTGAAAGAAATGATGCTTGATTTTCCCGGAAATTTCTGGGGTGATGATAATTTTGTGGAAGTATATGCCAGTCCATTTGCTTCCGATATGGATGCAGGTGTAAATCTGGGAGTATCTTATTTTGCTTATCGCGGTTACGGTGGAACATCCGGCTGGTATTCGGGCAATACCGCAAATGGCTATATGATGCCCTTTGTGGTGATGCCGACCTGTAGTTCCAATAACTGGCAGAGTGGAAACGGTAACATAGAAAACTTTTATCAAATGGGAACCACCACCACACCCAATGGTGGCATTGGTGGCATGGGCACGGCAACATCCGGTACCCATACACCCTTTAATAATGCCATCGCCGTTGGCGTTTGCGGAGGAATTTTCCGGGATGAAATTTTTTCTATGGGGGGTGCCGTTTTACAGGGTAAATATTATCTCTGGCTGACCTTCCCTCAGAATCCGAGTAATTACGTGGATATATTTTCTCACTGGAATACCCTGATGGGTGATGGTTCCCTGGAATTATGGACAAGAGTTCCGCAAAATCTCAGTGTAACCAGTGAAGATATAATACCCAGCGGTGCAAATTTCTATGAAGTAGCAGTTTATGACTCAATTGGCAATGCCGCAGAAGGAGCCTGGGTTACTTTGTATGGAGATGATGAAGAATTTGTGGTTTCTCAGTTCTGCAATTCCAGCGGAATGGTTATGCTTGATCTGGATGGCGCATCCGATGGTGAATATACGCTGACGGTATCCAAGCATGATCATATTCCTTTCAGGGAAACCATTACCCTGGAACAGGTCGATCAGTATGTGGACATAAACAGCGTAAGCTATGATGATGCTTCAGGTAACGGTAACGGAATCGTTAATCCGGGTGAGACCGTAACGGTGATGCTCACCCTGGCAAATACCGGCAGCTCAGCCGTGAGCGGAGTAAGTGCCGTTCTGGTGCCTAATAGTGATTATGTAACCGTATTGACTCTGGAGACTGTCTTTGGCAATATGGCTTCAGGTGTGACTGCAACCGGAGGATTTGAGCTGGAATTTTCTCCTGCGCTTCAGGGTGGTATGGAATTGCGCACGGAAATAATAATTACAGATGCCGATGATAATACCTGGGTAACCTGGCTGGATATTCCTATCGAAGGAGCCAGCCTTTATGCAGAAAGTTACACCATTGATGGTGATGGAGTGCTCGATCCGGGTGAGACGGACGAAATCTATTTTACTTTGAGAAACAACGGCAATCTGTCTGCTGCTGATATTGATGGTCTTTTGATGTGCAACGTGAGAAGAATAACTATTTCAGACAGCCTGGGCAGTTTTGGTAACATTTCAGCAGGAGGTGCTGGTAATAATGCCACGAACAGGTTTACAGTAACGGCAAGTCCGGCAATTCTACCGGGAACTTTTATTCCATTTATTATCCAGCTTACTAATGCCGACGGGTATGACAGTTATGTAACTATCAACGTGCCCATTGGAGAGCCGGGATTAACCGATCCTTATGGACCAGATGCTTATGGTTACTGGTGCTATGATGACGGGGATACGGGCTATGATAAATGCCCCGAATATGACTGGATCGAGATAGACCATGATTACGGAGGAGACGGCATAAGCATATCCTGGATGACGGGTCCCGGAACAGGAACTGGTTCCGGCACGGGTACTTATGCGAATCTGGAATTGCCCGAGGATTTTAGCCTGGTCTTTTATGGAGAAGATTATGATGAAATCTGTGTAAGCACGAATGGCTGGGTTGCACCGGGACACTTTGAAGCCGGTAATTTTATGAATTACCAGATACCCGGACCACAGGGTCCAAGCCCTATGATCGCCGTATTCTGGGATGACCTGGCAATCGGTTCCGGTGATGTGCTCTGGTATTATGATGAAGACCTGCATTACTACGTAGTGCAGTGGTCAAGGATAACCAATGGAGATACGGGAGCCGGGGAAACTTTCCAGGTAATACTTTATGATCCTGTATATTATCCCACAACTACGGGTGACAATGAGATCAAGATGCAATACCTGGACGTGACCAATAACAATTGGGGCTCTTACCCGAGCAACCATGGTCAGTGCAGCACGGTGGGTCTGGAAAATGAGAATTCCCAGATCGGATTGCAATATACCTTTAATAACAGTTACCCGGCAGCCTGCAAACCACTGACAGATAATACGGCACTGTTATTTACGCCACCACCGATACCGCCGGATGGTCCTTTTATAAACATCAGCAATTTCTTCGCTTATGCCGGAGACGATAACTTTATCGAGGAAGGAGAAACAGCGATAATCTCGCTGATCCTGGAAAATATGGGAGCCGTGGCGGCTACTAATATTGAAGTGGAGCTTTCCATCAATGATCCCTATATAACGATAACAGATAATCAGGCGAGTTATCCTGTACTTCCTGCAAACGGTTTTGCTTCACTGGAAAATGAGTTTGTAATTGAAGTCTCGGATAATGTGCCGGATTTTTATGTATTTTATCTGGAAGCGATAATTAGCTGTGATGTGGATAGCTGGAACTGGATGCTGCCCTTTACCGCTTACTGGTCAAATACATTTGCCACAGATCAGGACAGCATTTATTTTGAGTTGCAACCGCTGCAAACAGGCAGCCATGAATTCACTTTGAGCAATATTGGCAGTTTTCCGGTGAATTATTATATCCGCACAGATGAAACCACGCAGAGAGGTAGAGATATTTCAGGTTCCTTTATTACTCTGGACACAGATTCTTTCACGCCGGGTGAAGAAACGACCTGGACTTTTACAGTTCATAATGCCGCAACTGATAATGAATGGTTGAGTGATGTATGGATAGATTTCCCTATAGGTGTAAGCGTAGTTGATGCCGGAAATGTAATTGGTGGTTCGGGAGGAGAGATGCTCTGGGACGGCACCACCGGAGCCGGTCAGCGGGTGAACTGGCATGGTCTCACAGCCAATGGCTGGGGCGTGGTTCACGATGGGGAAATAGCTTCCTGGGAAGTTGACGTACATCTAAGTACGGAATTTGCCGGAGATATGACCCTGGGCTGGGAAATAGGTGGAGACGGTTATGGAGCCGAGCCGCATAACGTGACAGGTGAATTGTATCTGCTGTATCCTCTGCGCTGGATAAACCTGGATACGTCGTCAGGTACTTTACCCGCTCTTAATTCAGATGTGATCACGGTCAATTTTGATTCCGGTGATATTGAAGAAGGCATACATACCGGTGATATTATAATTACCTGCGACAGTTGGGATACAAAGATCATTCACGTGCTTCTGAATGTGTCAACAGTGGGTGAAGATAGTGATCCTCTGCCTCAAGTGGTGGAACTTCTGGGAAATTATCCTAATCCCTTTAATCCCGCAACCGAGCTCAGTTTCAGAATTCCGGAGCCCATGAAAGTGGAAATGAAAATTTACAATAACCGGGGACAATTAGTGTGCCTACTGGCGGACAGCTATTTCCCTGCAGGATCACATTCTCTGGTCTGGAATGGCAAGGACGACACTGGAAAAACGCTGGCAACCGGCATATATTTTTACCGCTTAAGAACCGCCGGGTTTGAAAGCTGCGGAAAGATGGTGATGATCAAATAGTATCATAAAGATTATGTTAATGAAGATGGGTGTATAACTCATCTTCATTTTTGCTGTTGAGCTGGTCCAATCTCTCATAAGTTGTGAAGATTTGATTTGTGATATAGCAGTAATAATACTTGACTCAATATTGGGTGATATCGCTGCTAGTATAGTGATTACTTTCTTGATCAAGAAAGTAATCGAGAGTTTTAATATTTTTTCAAACCGGGGGCAAACATGAAGGTTTTTTTTATAACTTCTATTTTCCTATTAATCAGTATATCATTATCGGGAAGCTGGGTCGAAGTTAATGAAGCCTCTCCATCAGGATTATTCAAATGTGAGCAGCAGGGACGTAGTGCAGCGGAAGTGGAGTTTAAACTTGATGGTTTTGAACTGGAATTGAAAGAATATGCCGGAGAGACATATACGGTTATAACCCATGAAGAAGCCGGCAAGATGCTTGATATCGGACTGCCTGATCTACCTGTATTTACTAAGGCATTGATCATTCCTGATGAGGGAACTCCTACATTGGAAATCATTAGTTTTGAGCAAAGAGAATTTAAGGATGTAATGGTATATCCACAGGAGGTATTACAGTTTGAGCATGAAGCTGCTAAAGATAATTTTACCATCAACAGGGAATTTTATCAAGGTCGCAGTATATATCCAGCAGAAATTGCCTGGGTAGGAGAACCGGCAATAATGCGTGATATCAGGGTTCTGCCGGTAACTTTCAGCCCTTTTAGTTATGATACATCCCGCCGGACATTAACAGTTTACAGCAATATCGTTGTTGAAGTAACTGTTACCGGGAGCGGAGGAATAAATGCCAGATACCGGTCGGGGAAGCGTTCCCGAGCTTTTGAAGCTATGTATCGGGCAAACACCCTGAATTATGATCAGCTTGGTTATCGTGATGAATATCAGGTTCCGGCTATTCTGTTTATCTGTGACAATAATGATGACGTTCTGGAAAACCTGGCCTATCTCACGGAATGGAAGAAGCAGAAGGGTTTTAACGTGGTAGTAGCCACGACAGCCGAGACAGGAACGAGCAACATATCTATAAAGGATTATATCCAGGATGCTTACGACAACTGGGAGATACCCCCGGAATATGTGAATATAATGGGAGACGGCAATGGGGCATACATGATTGAGACCTGGTATAATACCAGCGGAGAGGGAGATCATCCATACAGCCAGCTGGAGGGCGCAGATGTGCTGGGAGATATTATTCTGGGTAGAATGACTTTTAACTCGATTGCTTCGTTGCAGACGGTGATAAGCAAGGCGATATCTTATGAGACAAATCCCTTCATGGGCCAGACGGACTGGTATCAACGGGCATTACTGACCGGTGACCCGTCATATTCCGGTTATTCCTGCATTAGCGTGATGCAGTCATGCAAGGAAATGATGCTTGATTATCCGGGTAATTTTTTTGATGATGATAATTTTGTTGAAGTATACAATTCTCCCTTTTCCTATCTGATGAACACAGCCATAAATCAGGGAGTATCCTATTTTGGTTACCGTGGCTATTATGGAACATCTGGCTGGACTTATGGGACAACCACAAATGGTTATATGCTGCCTTTTGCAGTGATACCTACCTGCGGATCGAACAACTGGCAGTCAGGAACGGGAAATGCAGAGGGCTTTTACCAGATGGGAACAACAACGCTGCCTGGTGGTGGGATTGGAGCGTTGGGGACAGCAACCTCAGGGACTCATACTCCTTTCAATAATGCCATTGCCTTAGGAATCTGCGGTGGGATTTTCCGGGATAATATCAACATGATGGGTGGTGCGGTATTGCAGGGTAAATATTATCTTTGGCTGAGCTTTCCGCAAAATCCGAGTAATTATGTAGGAATATTTTCCCACTGGAATACTTTGATGGGAGACGGCAGTCTGGAGTTATGGACTGGTATTCCCCGGCATTTATCTGTTACTTATGACGGTGTAATACCGACAGGGGCAAACTATTGTGAAGTTACCGTTCTTGATTCCACAGGTAATGCTGCCGTCGGTGCCTGGGTAACCATATACAGCGGGATAAATGACTATTCTGTTTCTGATTTCTGTGATGAAAACGGTTCCGTTATCCTGGAGGTTGCTCATATTCCGGAAGGCTCATGCACTCTTACGGTTACTTGTCATAATCACATACCTTACCAGCATGTATTAACCAAGGAACAGCTTCAGCAGTTCGTAGATATTCAGACTGTGGAATATTTAGATACCGGGGGGAACGGCAATGGCATTGTTAATCCGGGAGAGACAGTGGAACTGATCGTTTCTCTGGCTAATAGAGGCCGGATAGAAGTAAGCGGAGTAACGGCATCTATGTCATGCAGCAGTACCGAAGTGAATATAATAACATCTGTTGTGAATTTTGGAGATATTGGCTGTGGAGAACTGGTAATACCGGATTATGGATTTGAAATGGAATTTGTCTCATCAATTCCGGGTGGGGTGGAAATATTAACTGAGTTTACTATCACAGATGATGATGGGCATGAGTGGATTACCTGGCTGACAATTCCAGTGGCAGGAGTTAGTCTTTATGCCGCAGGTTTCTCCATCGCCGATGACGGGATCCTTGATCCGGGAGAAACTACGGAGATTTATATTTCTCTGGAAAATATTGGAGAACTAGAGGCGGCGGGAGTGAACGGGGAACTGCTTTGCAGCAATTACCGGATTACGATCAATGACGGATTGGGGAGCTTTGGCTCTATTCCGCCTGGTGGTACCGGGGATAATTCGCAAGATACATTCACTGTTACTGCCAGTGGTTTGATCCTGCCGGGCAGCTATTTTCCTTTTGTTTTAAATCTAACTGATGAAAATGGATATGACAGTTCTATCACAGTTAATATTCCTGTCGGCGAGCCAGAGGTAAATGATCCTTATGGTCCTGACGAATATGGCTACTGGTGTTATGATGATGGAGATTGGGATTATGATGAATGTCCCGTATATAACTGGGTTGAGATTGATCCTTTGTATGGGGGCAGGGGAACTTCCATTTCCTGGGAAGGTGGAACAGGCACCGGAACTGCAGGAGGAACGGGCAATTATGCTAATCTGACAATACCGGAAGAATTCAGTTTTGTTTTTTATGGTGTAGAATATGAAGAATTCTGTGTGTGTACCAATGGTTGGATAGCGCCAGGTTTTCATGAAACCGGTAGTTTTATGAATTACCAGATACCGGGACCGCAGGGTCCAAGCCCGATGATAGCAGTATTCTGGGATGATCTGAACATCGGGAGCGGAGATGTGCTCTGGTCTTATAACGAAGAGCTTCATTTCCTTACCGTGGAGTGGTCCCGCATATTCAATGGTGATACAGGTGCAGGAGAGACGTTCCAGGTAATCTTATACGATTCGGAATATTATCAGACTACTACTGGAGACAGTAAAATCAAGATGCAGTATCTGGACGTTACGAATGATAATTATGGTACGTATCCGAGTAATCATGGGCAGTATTGCTCTGTGGGCCTGGAAAATGAAGACTCGCAGATGGGCCTGCAATATACATATAATAATACTTACCCGGCAGCCAGTAAGGTTCTGGAAGATGAAACGGCACTGCTTTTTATGACCTCTTCCCTGCCGTCTGATGCTCCTTTTCTGAGGGTTGGTGATTATTATGCTTATGCCGGGGATGATTATTTCATTGAAGCAGGAGAAACTGCCTATATAAGTCTGGTTCTGGAAAACCTGGGCGGAGAGGCAGCCCAGGATATTGATGTGGAATTATCGCTGACTGATGATTATATTAATATGCTGGACGCTGTGGAGAACTGGATGGAAGTTCCTGCTAATGGCGCGGCGGTTCTGCATAATTCATTCTGCCTGGAAGTGTCGGATTTTGTGCCTGATTTCTATTCTTTTAATCTTACAGCCCAGATAAGTTGTGCCGGGAACAGTTGGAGCGAGGATCTGTCCTTTACGGCATACTGGACAAATGTCTTTATAGTTGACCGCGACAGTATTTATTTTGAACTACAGCCTTCCGAAACAGGTATTCAGGAATTTACTTTAACCAATAGAGGAGAGGAGCCGGTTAATTATTATCTAGGCATTTATGAAACTCTGTCTCCTGTCAGGGATATTTCCGGGTCAAATATTACTGTGAACGCCAATAGTTTTACACCTGGGGAAGAAACTACCTGGACGTTTACAGTCTCCAATGCCAGCCTAGATAATGAATGGTTGAGTGACATCTGGATTGAATTTCCACCCGGTGTGACAGTAATTCACGCAGATGATATCAGCGGAGGTTCGGGTGGCGATATGCTTTGGGATGGTTCGGCAGGTGCAGAAGCTTTAGTGAACTGGCATGGTTTAACGTCAAATGGATGGGGAGTTATTTATACCGGGGATATTGTGTCCTGGGATGTTGACGTGCTACTGAGTTTCAACATTGCGAATGATATCGTTCTGGAATGGGAAATCGGGGGTGATGGTCATGGAGTGGAACCGCACACAGTGAATGGGCAGCTGATTCTGCAGCATGCTATTAGCTGGATGTGGCTTGCCTCTTCCAGCGGATATCTGGAAGCCGGAGGATCTGAATTACTGGCAGTCAATTTTGATGCCCATGATCTTGAGGAGAGCATATATACAGGTGACATTGTTATCAGCTGCGACAGCTGGGATATAAAGACAATCCCGGTGGTTCTGAATGTGGAAATGACCGGAGATGGCACCGGATCTCTACTTCAGGTAGCAGAACTCACAGGAAATTATCCTAATCCCTTCAATCCCGAAACGGAGATCTGTTTCCTGATCCCGAAAGCTGCGGAAGTAATACTGGAGATTTATAATGTTAAAGGCCAGTTAGTACGCACTCTGGCAGATGATTATTTCCCGGCTGGCAGACATGCCCTGGTCTGGAATGGAAAAGATGACGCCGGAAAAACTGTCACAACAGGAATATATTTTTACCACCTGAAAACAGACAGCTTTGAAGATAGCGGTAAGATGGTGCTGATGAAATAGTGACATATGTCCCCTGGGGTTGATTATCTTATTAATAAAGCACCAGGAGGCATGATGAAAGAGCACGCTAATCATTTAAGCAGATTAGAGTTAAAAAGTTTTGAGGGAGAGTTCTTGTATGAATTAA
>JAIPGO010000084.1 GCA_021736135.1 Candidatus Cloacimonadota bacterium | reverse complement strand
GCGCCGATGGGGTGGGGGTATATGCATCATTCATAAGGTAGTCTCGGAGTACCGAGCCAACCTTACGCTATACGAATATATCCCTTTCAGGGAAATGAAACTTCACAAAAGGCGAGATATTTAAAAATTTCGGGGGGATGTTAAATCTTAAGACAAATAGTTTGACATTGGGAGAATAATACATTATATTTGAGTCAGCGAAAAAGGATGGCGGATTATGGAATTATTTTTACATACATTGATTTTGAGCTTATCGATATTATTTCAACTGGCAGCGGCAGTTTATGCGCTTTACCTGATCAAGGTAACAAAGCGCAGATTAGGATGGATACTGATATCGGCAGCGAATTTTATAATGATATACCGTCGAGTATCGACCTTTTATATATTATGCGTAACCGGCAGGAATATTCATATTGCCAGCGAAGTGGCTGGTTTGCTGATATCCATTATGATGTTTGTGGGAATATGCACAATAAAGCGTTATTTTGTAGGGGTTATGGATGCCAAAGATAAGTTGTATCAGAGTCAGCAGGAACTGGCACGCATCAATAAATCGAAGGATCGTCTATTTTCGATCATCTCGCATGATCTGAAAAATCCCTTCAATACGATACTGAATTTTTCCAAGTTGCTCTTGAAGAATTATGAAAAACTGCCTCCTGAAAAGATGCACGATTTCATAATACGGATCAACCGTTGTGCTGAGCAGGGTTTTGCGCTGTTGCGTAATCTGCTTTTATGGTCACGTTATCAAACGGGGACACTAGATATTGATATAGCGCAAATCAACTTGAACCGCATAGTAGAAGAGAATATCTTATTTCTATCTGAAAATGCCTTTAGTAAAGGAATAGAGATAGCAAATAAATTGAAACAACAGATCGTAATATGTGCTGATGAAAACATGCTGTCTACAGTAATCAGAAATTTACTTTCGAATGCCATAAAATTTACGCCCCGAGACGGCATTGTAACCATTGAGTCAGAAGAGAATAATGAGGGCGTGATACTTAGCATTACTGATACGGGAATCGGTATGAGCAAGGATGAAATTGACGGCCTATTCGATTCAGATGTGATCATATCGAAACAAGGAACAGAGAGGGAACAGGGCACGGGACTTGGATTGATAATCTGCCGCGAATTCGTGCGTCAGAATGGTGGACAGCTCTGGGTGGAAAGTAAAAAGGGTAAGGGAACAAAGTTCAGTTTCAACCTTCCATTTCTCTGTAGTGAAAAAAAATAAACAAGTGTGAAAAAAAATATTGACATTAAATGAGAAAAACTGATGATAAGTACTGAATATAATGCAGCAAAGGTGATTCATCTCTAAGGGCAAAATAGTGATAAATACTGACAGTAAATTAATAGCGAGGAGTTATTATGAACAAGAAATTGAGAGTGCTATTTAAGCAGCGAGGTAATGTAATCCACTCGGTAAGCGGTGGTACTCAAATCAAGGATGCAGTGGACTTGATGAATAAGCACCACATTGGAGCATTAATGGTAATTAGCATTGATGGCGGGATTGAAGGGATAATAACGGAACGCGATGTGATGAAAAAGCTGGCAAGCACCGATGAGCTGGTCGGCCATCTGGAAGTGCGCGAGATTATGACACCTTATGAAAAACTGATTTATACTACGGGTGATGAAAGTCTGGGAGACATCATGAAGCTATTAACGGAAAAAAAGGTTCGTCACCTTCCAATAGTAAGTCAAGATGGTGTGTTAGAAGGAATGTTATCTATGAGAGACGTGATCAGGATGTTATTGCAGGAGTCAAAACAGATGGAGAAAACGTTAACAGATTACATATCGGGAACATATCCTGCCTGAGGGCAGGCATCAGGAGGTAAGATGAAGAAAATATTAGTAATAGATGATAATCAGGATATGCACGTATTGATCGAGAATCTTTTAGAAGAAAATAACTATGAATTCAGTTTTGCTTTTGACGGTAAAGAGGGATATGACAAGATAATGTCAATTAACCCTGATCTGATAATACTTGATGTTCAGATGCCGGAGATGGATGGTTTTGAACTCTATAAGAAGCTGATGGAAGAAAAAAAGGTTAATGGAATTCCCGTGATATTCCTGACCGGAATAGGCGAGATGCGGGGAGTACATTTTCAGGAAAAAGACGTTCAGAGCTATTATCAGAGCCAGACGGTATTCTATATGGAAAAGCCGTTACATCCTGTTAAATTTGAGAAGCTGATCAAAGAGCAATTGCAGTAATTAATTAATAATTAATGATTAATAATGGAAGAGTATTCTTCCAGGCTGAGGGTGTTTATTCATTATGATATGGATAAACCTTCAGTGTTTTTAGGTGTTGTTGATATTAACAGTTTTTTAGATCACAACGGTTAAGATTGCAGGTGGTAACTAATCCAGTCTGTGATGATTTGAGCAGATTTTAAGACTGCCGGTGAGATAGTTTCGCCGAATTGTACGTTCTGAGGCTGGATGCCCAGGAGATATACTTTCATTTTAAAAAATTCAGAAATCCTTCTCAGTGAGATTGTATGCGTATGAAAAGTTGTATCACTGATGTCTTCAATATTTAGCAATTTAAAAGTACCGGGTTCTTCCCGGAAATCAGTGCAGTCAACCAGAACGAGAGTATGTGGATTGATGGAATTGATTTTTCCAATGAATTTTTCGATAGCTGCCTCCACGATCAGAATTTCTATTCTTCCGGCAGGGACGATATTTTCGCAGATATGAATACCGATAGCGTCGTCACTTTTTAAGCGGTTTCCCACGCCCGTGAAGAGAATGGAATCCTTCTCTTCGAGCAGAGGTTTAAACGATTCAAACACTTAGCGTAGATTCTCTATCTGGATATTCCGGTTACAATTCGGGCAAAGAATATTGAAGGCGTTCTTCCTTTTTAATCCGTCTTTGACAGTAACAGTAACATCTTCTGCTCTGGCAAGCTGGAGTCTCTGGTTGAGCATATTCAGGTTCAGAATAGAAGCATAAGCCTTGGCACCGAGTTTTTCATGAATGAACTGCATGTGCTGTTTCGTTGTGATAACGGCACCGCAACTTTCACAGATAAGTAGTTCCCGCTGCTGTGTTTCGATAAGGACGCTGCGGTCAAAGCAGGCAAGATCATATATTTGATCGGAGAGTTTAACACCTTTGCCGGTGATGCAGTGCTCTTCGCATTTACCGCAGAAAATACATTTGCCATAATCGCGGGAAATGGTTCTTAAGCCTGTTTGAAGATCATCTTTAAAAGTAATAGCACCGGGGGGGCAGACATTGGCACATGTTTCGCAGCCTACACAGTTATCTTCATCAACAACCGGTTTGCCCCGAAACCCTTTAAACGGTTTGAATTCACCTTTGGGAAAAGATGTAGTATATGGTTTTGAAAAGAGAGAAACCATAGCTTCTTTTACTTCACGCAGTTTAGGATATCTCATTGCTTCAGCTCCTTATAGTGATCGACCACCGTCTTATCTGAGAGTTTAATACCGGCTTTATAAGAACTTCTGATGAGCGCATGGGCAGCAACAGTGGAAGTGAAGAAAAGCAGGGGGATAGCGATAAGCGCTTTGATGCCGATGGCAGAAAAGCCATAATGGAAAAAAAGTCCGAGCAAAATGCTGCAGGTACCCAGGGTAACGGATTTAGTGGCAGATTGGAGGCGGTTATAAACATCCGGCAGCCGGAGCAGACCCAGGCAGCCGAGAAGGTCAAAAGCAGCTCCAATAATGAAAAGAATATAACTTATACTATTCATCCAGTTTCTCCCTTGCCAGGTATTTTGCGAGAGTGATGGTACCGATAAAGCTGAGCAATATCCAGGCAATAGCAATATCGATGAGGAATAATCTTCCCGTTTTTACGGTGAGAAGAGCGCAGATACCGACGACGAGGATACCAAAGATATCAATCGCCACCATACGGTCGGCAACAGAGGGACCGAAGATAACTCTGAGAAAACAGAGAAAACTGAGTCCCATCAGAATATAGAGTAATATTTCAATCATTATTCAAATATCCTTTTCAAGAGGTTTTCAAATCTGCCAATGATTTTTTTAGTATAAATGGAGGCATCTTCAGAGGAGACGTAAATCCAGTGAACATATAAGTCGCTGTTATTAATATCCACGGTGATAGTGCCGGGCGTCATAGTAATGGAATTAGCAAGCAGCACACGGGCAAAGTCGGTTTTAAGAGAGCAGTGCACTTTCACTATACCTGGTTTGATGGGCATTCTGGGGCTGAGCACGCGGTAAGCAACGTCAAAATTGGCTTTGATGCATTCCCAGATAAACACAATAATATAGATAATAAGCCAGAACCAGCGGACAGGATTGAAGAGTTTTTGCCAGGAAGTGAGAAAGCGGTTGGAGAAGATAATTGTGGTGATCAGGGCAGCAACGATACCGGCAATGATATTGGCTGTTTCCAGGGTAAAGGAGAATGCCATCCATAAGAGAAACAGAAAAATAAACATAGTTAGCTGTTTCATATTAATCATCCTATAACTACTGCAGTATATTGCAGTGAATTGATAAGGGCATCAACTGCCGGAGTGATGAAGATATCTCTGATCTGAGGCAGAACCAGCAAACTTAGTAGCAGGCAGAGCAGTGCCAGAATGATCATGGATAGATTCATAGGCAAAGGAATTGCCCTGAAATTCTTATAATCAGTTTGGGGAGTATTGAAGAAGACGTATTTTTGCATTTTCATAAAATAGGAAATAGTGATAATACTAACGACGACCGCAATAAAGGCAAGCCAGTAAAAATGGGCTGAAACGGCAGCGACAATAATAATAAGTTTGCTGAAGAAGCCGTTAAAGGGTGGAACACCGGAAATAGCCAGGGAAGCAGTAAGCGAAGTGGAAGCCGTTAGTGGCATTTTTTCTGCTAAACCACCGAGTTGCCGCATATCACGCGTACCGGTGGCATATTCCACGGCACCGGCATTGAGAAAGAGCAATCCTTTAAAAACCGAGTGATTAACGAGATGGAAAAGACCGCCAAAAATGGAAAAACCGGCAATAACTTTACTGCCGCCTGTGGCAAGGAGGATCATTCCGATGCCAATACCCACAATAACGTAGCCCATCTGACTGATGCTGGAGAAAGCAAGCATTCTTTTAATATCCCACTGTCCTATTGCCATCAATCCACCGACGATCATAGAAAGCGTGCCGAGAACAGTTATAACCATGGCGATTTCATAGGAAAGAGCAAACATGGAGAAGAAAATGCGGAAAATGGCATAAATACCTATCGCTTTGATGAGCACGCCGGACAGCATCGCCGAAATTGGCGAAGGCGCCGATGAGTGAGCATCCGGTAGCCAGGAGTGGAAGGGGAAAATGGCAGCTTTAAGTCCAAAACCCACCAGAAAGAAGATGGCAAGCAATTTCACAAAAGGACCTGAGACCGGTAACCGGGAGAAATCAGCAATATTCAGGGTTCCTGTCTGCCAGTAAAGAAATCCGATTCCCAGCAGAATGATTAGAGATGCCATCCCGCCCAGAACCTGGTATTTGAAAGAAGCTTCCAGTTGCTGCTTTTCGATACCAAAGGCTACCAGAGCATAAGACGCAATCGCGGCAATTTCCAGAAAAACAAAGATGTTAAATATATCACCGCTGATAACGAGACCATTCATTCCGGCGATCATCAGGCTGAAAAGAATGTAATATTTTCGTTCCTGGGTAAACTGCCTCGTATAGGAAGTTGAATAGAAGGCAGCCAGTAATCCGATGAGAGAAATAACCAGTAGTATCAGCCGGGAAAGACCATCCAGAACCAGATAAATGGCAATGGGAATATCCCCGGCATTTTCAAAACCACCGACCCGGTAGGCAA
Organism: Candidatus Cloacimonadota bacterium; assembly: GCA_021736135.1. Taxonomy (GTDB): domain Bacteria; phylum Cloacimonadota; class Cloacimonadia; order Cloacimonadales; family TCS61; genus JAIPGO01. The sequence goes on along the minus strand of JAIPGO010000084.1, from coordinate 14,309 downwards.
GAATTCCCTGGGTATTTAGGATGAAATGCAGTGCCAGGTATGAAAGAAAGAGTAATTCCAGGTTAAGGAGTATCTTACTGAAGTTTTTGATGAATCTGCCTAAGATAGCCATAAAAAAGGCAGCCGCCAGGGGAACAATAACAAAAAGAGGTATCATAGCATTCATTTTCTATCCTTTAAGACTATTGATCTTTCTAATATCAAAAGTACCGTATTTTCTATATAATCTGATGGCCAGGGCAAGAAGCAGAGCTGTGGTGGCAAGCCCGATAACGATAGCGGTAAGGATGAGAGCCTGAGGCAGGGGATCAACAAAGGAAGCATTAGCCGAAGTGTAATGGGTTATAATGGGCGCTGTCCCGCCATTGATATAGCCGATGAGTATCAGGAAGAGATTGACGCTGTATTCCATAATGGCGAGACCGATAATGATCTTGATCAGATTTTTCTGGGTAATAATGCCATAGATACCAATGAGAAAGAGAATAAAACATAAAATGAAAGGGATCATTTTGTCACCTCGTCTTTGAAGACCACTAAGGCAATGAAGATAGTGGCAATAGCAGCACAGACTTCCGTACCAACAATAATATTTTCCAGAGGAATAATACCAGCACTCAGCAGTTCACCAATAACGCCCTGTTTGAGAAAATTACTGAAGAAAACAAAGGAACCGGAAAGCAGGAGTCCAAGTGCGGCAACAACCAGGAAACCGAGAATGGCAGTACTTTCCAGAAATTCGAGTCCGGATTCTTCTTTACGCAGCTTATCGAGTATTTCACCATTGGCTAGTATCTGAAGAATAAAGGCACTTGCCATAATAACACCGCCGGCAAATCCGCCACCGGGAGACAGATGCCCGTTTAAAACCACATAGATGCCAAATATGAAAATAACCGGAGCCATAAACTGGGTAACTTTTTTAACAATAACTGTCATACCTTTCATTGAGCTATTCATCCTTTTTACCTTTTAGCCGGAGAATGGTAAGCACTCCGATAACGGCAGTGAAAAGCACGGTTGCTTCACCAAGCGTATCATAAGCCCGGAATCCGAAGACGATACCTGTAACAAGATTAGCGCTGCCGGTAACGGTGGCACCATGCATATAAGGTGTAGCCATTCTGGTTGTATGATTGCCAAATGAGGAAAGCAAAGGAGATATCTTGTTAAAAGCGATAAAGAAGAGAGCCGCAAAGATGAGAACCACAGCGAAATAAAGCATTTTGCTGAAGTGGAACCGGCTTTCTTCCTGCTGATGAGTAGTATTATTGAGAACGGCAATCATAATGACCAGCGTAATAATCTCGACAACGATCTGAACGATAGCAAGGTCGGGAGCCTGGAGTATAAGAAAGGCGATAACCAGTCCGAATCCGACAATGCCATAAGAGATCACGGCAGACAGCAGGTCTTTGGCATGCAGAGAAAAGAGAGAGCCGCAAATCATTAGAATAAGCATAATAATTAGATAAATTTCCATATATTTAGCCCTTTAGACGAGGATTAGTATAATTATCGCCATCCCGGCAACAACCCAGACCAGGTAAGTGGAAAGGATGCCGGAATGACATTTACTGCCAACGCTGTAACACGCCAGCACTATGCTTTTACCAATATGATATATATCAAAGCGTTTCTTTTCCGCCCACTTGTAAAAGAAGGAAAAGAGCTTTAGTTCAGCGATAGTTTTATAATAATCAGAAGGTAAGAAATTAAGTTCATTCTGCACTTTCTCACCCCCGATAAAGCTGTCTGAGATCCGGTGTTTTTTGGGATTTCCCATTAGATAGATAATAACACCCAGCAAAATCGTGACGAGTATAAGAAGTGAAACCTGGGGTGATTCCCAGAGTCCTGCCAGGTTCGAATTATCTGCCATGGCTCCAAAATTGAATAGAACCGGAATTACCGCTTTTGCAGCAAACAGACCAAAGAAGATACAGATGGCAGCCAGAACTAACTGGGGAAACCACATGGCAAAGCCGACTTCCCTGATCTTGGAGAGGTTTTCTCGCAGGCGTCCCAGGAAAATACCTGAAATGAGCTTAATGAAACTGGCCAAAGTAAGCGCAGAGCCAATAACCGCTAAGGCCAGCCAGACGATCCAGAGTTTATTTGCCAGCCCGGAACCGCTGCCGAAATCAATAATACCCCGATAGATCATCCACTTGGAATAGAAACCGTTAAAGGGCGGGATACCGGAAATAGAGATGGCAAAAACAAGTGCAGCAAAAAAAGTAAGCGGCATTACGCGTGAAAGCCCACCCAGTTCATCTATATCATCAATGCCTGTCTGCTTTTCAATACTGCCGGCAGTTAGAAATAATCCTCCCTTATAGAGAGCGTTATTGACCATGTGGAAAAGCCCGGCAGCAATACCCAGCGGAGTGCCGAGCGCCAGTCCGGTAACCATATACCCGACCTGCGAAACGGCATGGTAACCCAGCAGCTTTTTGTAATTATGCTGCAGAAGTGCCATCATTACGGCACAAATAATGGTAAGTGAGCCAATGATAAGCAGCAGCAGTGTTGCCCAGCCGGTAAGCCGGAAAAAGTTCATGGTTATACGCGCCAGCAGATAAATACCAAGCAGTTTATCCAGTGAAGCAGGTAAAAACGCCGAAGAAGAAGCGGGAGCATGTTTCACATAATCCGGTACCCAGGTATGAAAGGGAATAGCACCTGCTTTGGTGAGCGCTGCCACCAGGAGGCATAAAAAAGCGGCATTTGCCAGGGCACTGGAAGTGGTAAAACTGGAGCCGGACATGATCCAGGAACCTGTCATTTTATAAAGAAAGGCGATCCCCAGAATAAGAACGGAGTCAGATCCTCCAATAAGGATCAGGGTTTTCTTGGCAGCAGATGCGCTTTCGTCATCATCACCTTTGATCAGCTTGTAAAGCGTAAGTCCCAGCAAACCCCAGCAGAAAACAAAGAAAAGGAAATGATCTGCCAGGGCAGCACCTAAAGCACTGCCAAGGGTAATGAGGAACCAGGAGAAATAACCGCATACACTTTTACCCTTCCTGATATAAGCCAGGGAATAAAGGGCATAAAGAAAGCCGAACAAACCGATAAATAAAACAATCAGTTTCGCCAGTCCGTCTACGTTGAGCTGCAGATATTTACTAAGCTGAGGAGCCAGCGTGCATTGCACATGATACAGGCCGGAGGTAGAATTAAAAGTATTAAAGGCAAGCCAGGCACCGTAGCCGGATACCAGCAGTGCGATAATACCCTTGATCTTGATAAGCGCTTCCGGGAGGAGAAATAGAATTATGCCAATAACTATCGGAAAAAAGATCAGCATTTGAAATATGACCATAATATTTACCTTTTAAGAAGCTGTTTTTTTATTTCTTCCGTTTTCATTTGCGAGAGCCGGATCAATTCGGCAGCATTATACCGTTTTTCACCGGTATTGATGTCATAAGCCTGTGCCATTCGTTCCGTGCAGCAATAGCAGGGATCAACGGCGGCAGTTGCGATAGCGGCATCTGAGATGGTGCCTCCGATACAGGATCTTCTGAATGTGGGGATGCAGGTATAGCTGGGTGCTCGGATCTTATGACGTACCGGGCTGTTACTGCCATCGGATTTTACGAAATGAAATACTTCCCCGCGGGGTGCTTCGGCATGTCCTATGCCAATCCCAGCAGGAATATCTTTAACTTTAGCCTTTATATCTCCTTCCGGGAGAGTCTGCAGGATTTGCAGGCACTGCCGGATGATGGAAATAGATTCAAATATTTCCAGTAATCTCACTTCTGCCTTAGCAAAAACATCTCCACCCGAGGCAGTTATAACTTTCCAGTCCACCAGGTCATAAGCAGCATAAGGATCATCGCGGCGGACGTCAATATCCACTCCGGAAGCTCTGGCTGTGGGACCCACGGCACCGAAATCGTGAATATCCTGGGCAGTAAGCACGCCAACGCCTTTCAGCCTGGCATGCAGCACCGGATCATCTATTACGGCACCCGTAAGCATCTTGCTTTTTACTTCCACGTCTTTGAGAACTTTCAGTAGCAGATCTGCCTGCTCGGAATTAATATCTCGACGCACACCTCCGATGGTGAACATGGCATAACTGTTACGGTTACCCGTAATGATCTCAAACATATCCAGAACCGGCTCGCGGTATTTCCAGGCCCACATGAACACGGTATTATAACCGAGGAAATGACCGGCAAGCCCTACCCAGAGCAGGTGACTGTGAATTCTCTCCAGTTCCCCGATCACCGAACGAATATATTTAGCACGCAGGGGAATTTCAACACCGGGAATACTTTCCACGGCATTTGCATAAGCAAAGGGATGTGATGTGGAGCAGATACCGCAAATGCGCTCCACCACGTAGAAAACCTGTTCAAAAGTCTTTGATTCACAGATCTTTTCTATCCCGCGGTGATTATATCCTGTTTCCCAGACCATATCAACCACGGTTTCACCGTCACAATACAGTTTAAAAAATTCCGGCTCTTCCAGCAGCGGGTGGTAAGGTCCAATCGGGACAATAGTTCTTTTACCCATCTGGCTACTCCTCTCTATTTTTTCTGCGGAAGGGATATTCACCTTCGGGCCAGGATTCAGCCATAAGGAATCTTTCCGGTTTTGGATGATGCAGAAACGTTATTCCCAGCAAATCCATAATTTCGCGTTCAATCCATTCGGCACCGTAAACCACGGGAGTTATAGATTCCACCTGCGGATCATTATGAGGCAGGATGACATTGAGATTGATCATCCAGCCGCTGCTGTCATCGGAATAATGATAAATTATCTCATAACCTTCCTGGGAATCCATACCGGTAACAATGATGTAACGGCACTCTAATTCCCGGAACACATAATCGGTCACTGCCAGCAATTCTTCCCGTGGCAGAAATACCATCAGCCGTTTGCGGTTTATTTCGATGATATCGAGTATTTTCGGGTATTTAAGTCTTACATCACCCATAAATTTTTCAATATTCATAGATTATCCTTATTTCTTATTAAGTAACTTAACGATTCCAGCCAGCATTGCTTCCGGTTTGGGCGGACAGCCGGGTATATAGGCATCCACGGGGATAACTTTATCCAGAGGTCCGGCAAAATTGTAACCGGAGGCAAAAATACCACCCGTGCAGGGACATGCTCCGATTGCCACAACCACGATCGGTTTCGGCGCCTGCTCATATACTTCCAGCACTCGGGGTAAGGTCTTTTTTGTCACAATTCCGGTTACCAGAAGAACATCAGCATGACGGACACTGCCCACGAGTTTCATCCCGAAACGTTCGATATCATAGCGCGGCGTGAGTAAATCGAGTATCTCGATATCGCAATTGTTACAGGAACCTGCGCTTAAATGGAAAACCCATAACGATTTCTTGAAACTTTTTTCCTTGAAGCCCAATTTTATCTCCTATAATCCAAATACTGCCAGAACAATACTGATAATGGCAAATAGGTTCATCCAGATCCAGAAGAACCGCATCGCCTGTTTTATCCGGACTCGCGGATTCGTATTACGGATAAGAGTTAACAGTAATACTACACCCAGTATCTTTAATACTGACCAGAGTATATTTATTCCTGAAACTGATAAGCCGGACATAAATAAAGTACACACCAGTGCCGGCAGGATCAGTAACATGATATATTTAACAAATTTGTACATTGCCAGAATGGTGCCGGAGCTTTCTATCATGATGCCGTCACAGATCTCGCCCTCGCCTTCCGCCATATCAAAGGGTACTAATCCCAGTTTCGCCTGAATACACATTATGATGGTTATGAAACCTATTATCCCAGATAAACTGCCAATAAATGCCCCATGAAGAACCTGATATTCAACAATTTCCGCCAGATTAATGGTCATTCCGGCTTTGATAATGATGGAAACCAGTACGAGCAGAAAAGGCAGTTCATAACTGAGGATAAGTTTCATTTCTCGGGAGGCACCCACAGCCGCCAGTGGATTTCCGCTGGCGAGAGCTCCAATGATATAAGTTACCGAGGGTATGTTGAGTACATAGATAATAACCAGCAGGTCTCCATTGAAGCCACCATCAATGCCCAGCGCCGGCAGAAGAATGAAAACCGCTGCCAGAGATGCACCAAAAAGGGCAAATACCGGTGACAGTAAAAACGTGGTGGGGGAACCATACTTGGGGATCATCGTTTCTTTTGCCAGTAGTTTCACAAAATCATAAAGTGGCTGCAGGAGAGGTGGACCTTGCCGGAATTGTACCCTTGCCGTGAGTTTGCGGTCAAACCAGCTTAGAAAGCCACCGATCACACCGGAAAACAGTAAACCGGGAAAGATTAAAAAATAAAAAATTTCTTTAGCCATATTATCCCTTTTCTCCGTTGTCTATTAAATCTTGCCAGCGAAATTCTTTTACCAGGATATGCTCGTCTAACTGATAGATGTGATTTTCCGGGTCTGCTTCCTGGTCTGTCAGGGTAATGGCACCCTCAGGAGCAGATTCCAGACATTTTAATGGATTATTTGACTTCAGACAGCCGGTCAGATCACAAATTGCTTTTTTGGCTGTGATGATTTCATTCATTAAAGTTCCAAAGGGGCAGACAGCCACGCAGGACTGGCAGCCGACGCACAGATTAGTAGCCCGGTGAATTGCTCCGTTTTCGTCTCTTTCCAGAGCCTCTTCCGGGCAAACGGCAATGCAGGGGGCATCTTCACAGCGCCGACAGGCAAATTCCAGCATTGCACGCTCGATAACGTCTTTCATCCCGGTATTATGAGGATGAAAATCATAGATGCATTCACCATAATTATACTGGCCGGTATCGGAAAATCTGAACTTTGACAGATCAATTAATATTTTCTTACTCATAGGCATCTCTTATATCCAGATATCCGGATAATCTTTAATTTCATCATAAGTGAAAACTGGACCGTCCTTGCAGACGAAATAATCACCAAGAGCGCAGTGTCCGCACTTACCAAGTCCGCAAGACATATTCTTTTCCATTGAAAGATAGATGTTTTCTTCCTTAACACCCAGTTCCAGAAGTTTTAAGGTTCCGAACTTCATCATAATGGGGGGACCGCACACAACTGCCACTGTGCTGGAAAAATCAGTCTGCAGTTTTCCCAGGAGCAGGGTAACCACACCTTCAGTTTCCTGCCAGGTCTCATCTGCCTTGTCCACGGCACGTAATAGATTGATCTTCGGATTTGAACCTAATTCAGGATACCAGTCCTTGTAAATAAAATCGGCAGGAGTTCGCGCGCCCAGACAGACATTGATTTTCTGATAACGCTCTATTTCTGACATCATCGTCAATATCAGGCAGCGCAATGGTGCAATACCCACTCCACCACCCAGAATGATCACCTCTTTGTCGTGGAATTTTTCCAGGGGATAACCTTTTCCGTAAGGTCCCCGGATACCCAGTATCTCGCCACCCTTTAATTCGTGCATCTTCGTTGTAACATAACCGGCTTTCATTATGGTTATTTCCATCTTATCGGTAACTGTGGCGGAGGAAGACGGCGTGTAAGGTGCTTCCCCGATTCCGTCTATAGTCACTTCCACAAATTGTCCGGTTTTAAAATGAAAGTCTTCCTCCGGGGTGAGAAAAAAGGTCTTGATCAGAGGGCTTTCTGTTTCCACTTTATCCAGTTTGAACGGGATAGGTTTGTAAATATTCTTTTCGTGCATATTTAGTCCTTATTACGGGCTGCAATAATTACTTCATTTTTGCTGATCTTGCCGATACAGGCTTCAATGCACCTGCCACAGCCGGTACAGGCAATTACGTTAAACATCCCTGGTTTATGAATATATTTACATTCATAGCGGTTTTTCAGACGCTTGCTCAGTTTCTTCAACGGATCTTCACCGGCGGCTACACGCTCAAAGGCCGGATATTGACAGGCATCCCACTGCTTGATCTTTTCAAATTTCTCGCGGTCAATCAGCAGAAAACAATGACACGTAGGGCAAATTACAGAACAGGCACCACATGATACGCAGGTTTTGGCATATTCCTGCCAGAAGGCATCATCTGTTTTGGCTATTATTGCTTTGGTCTCTTCCCTGTCCGGCAGTTCCTTATTTTGTTCTGCCAGAAGCTGCCTGGTATTTTCGCGTTTCCCTAAGATATCTTCCGGCAGTTTGTCTATTTCCTGCCTACCGGAAATATTCAGACTATCCAGAAAATTTCTGCCCCTGTCTGTTCCCACTCTGATATACATCTTTTCATCTGCAAAAGAAAGGGAAAGATCAAAGTTTATCTCCGAATATGGTTCCACTCCATAAGTTGTGCAATGGCAGGTTTCCTTAATAGCATAACAGTCACTACCGATAATAATGGTGTTATCTCGACGGTTTTTGTAATAGGGATCAACGAAATCTTCATCCAGAAAGACTGCATCCAGTAAACTTAAAGCTACCAGATCACAGTTCCGGGCACCGATAATTACGCGTTTTTCCTCTCCTTGCTTTTTTACCACGTTTTCTCTTATGGGAAAGAAAAAAGCTTTTAGAGGCGTTACCGGGAGAAGGCAGTCATAGGCTACTTCTGCTATTGTTTCAGCCGTAATCAATTCATAATCTGCAGAGCTGCTCTTTACTAATGGGGCATAAATCTTATATTCTGTAACTGCGCTGTTGAGAGATTTTGCCCACTCCTTGCTTAACAAAGAATAGACAGTCATTTTCCTTCCATTAATACTATATTTTTTTATCAATTAGCGCTAATAAATTCTGACTTTGAAAATCTCTGGTGCAAAACAGGATTATTTTAGTAATCCCGTCAAGTTTTTTAATGAAAAATATTTCATCATGAGAAAATATCCACTTTTTCCACATATTTTAATAGCATTATAAATTTAATTATGATAGCGTATTAGCCCTTTCTGTACCTGAATGATAAAAAAATCAACTGACAAGATTATTATTGTTGCCCAAATTATAAATAATTTATTTGTATGTGCTATCTACCACCGGAAAAAAATTGATAATCAATTTATAAAGAAATAAAGTTTTCCTTGCTTGCTTATGCTAATTTCAGAATATTGGAAAAGTGGTTTACTGGGTAATTAAGGTAACAAAGGCAGTATATCTATGCTGAGGATAAAAATTAATGGTATCGTGCAGGGTGTGGGGTTTCGTCCTTTTATTTATAATCTGGCGAAATCTCTGGATTTGCGGGGTTTTATCCTCAATTCTTCAGAGGGAGTATTAATCGAAGTATGTGGTTCCGCCTCCGGGCTATCGGCTTTTCTGCACCGACTCCCCCGGGAAGTGCCTCCTGCCGCGGTTATCGAATCTCTCACTTATGAAGATCTACCTGACAAACCTTACCGGGATTTTGAGATCCGCCCCAGCCTTTCTGCTGAGGGCATTACCTCTATTTCACCCGATCTGGCAGTTTGCCCGGATTGTATTACTGAGATGTTTGACCCTGATGATCACAGGTATTTATATCCCTTCATAAACTGCACAAATTGCGGACCTCGCTTTTCAATTATAGAGTCTGTTCCTTACGACCGCCCGGCAACCTCTATGCACAGCTTCCCGCTTTGCAGTTACTGCGCAGCCGAATATTCTGCTCCTGCCAACCGCAGATTCCACGCCCAGCCGGTAGCCTGTCCCGAATGCGGTCCCCGGTTAACCTTACTTGATAAAAACTTTATCCCGGTAAATGCCGAACCCATAGCAGAAACCCACCGCTTACTGAAAGAAAATAAAATCCTCGGGATCAAGGGTATCAGCGGATTTCATCTTGCCTGCCTTGCCTTCTCCGATCTGGCAATTGCGGAGCTGCGACGCCGGAAACACAGACCGGATAAGCCCTTTGCCGTAATGTGCCGTGAAGAAGATTTAAATGACATTGTTATATATTCTGCAGAAGATCTGCAACTGTTGCGTTCGCCGGCTGCCCCTATTCTTATCCTGCCGGCAAAAAATAATATTCTTTCCTCCTTAACGGCACCGGATAACCCCACTCTGGGTGTTTTTCTGCCTTATGCACCCTTGCACTATCTTCTGCTCACGGATGATATCAGGTTCCTGATCATGACTTCCGGTAATTATACCGATGAACCTGTCGCCAGAGAAGAAAGAGAATTAGAGGGGCTTTGTGACTTTTACCTTACCCATAACCGGCCTATAGTCAACCGCAGTGATGATTCGGTTATCCGTTCCGCTGCCGGTACTAATATATTCATCCGGCGTTCCCGCGGCTATGTTCCCCACCCTCTAAAAGTAGCCGGGAAACTTGTACCCACTTTCGCTGCCGGTGCTTCCATGAAACTCACTTTTGCCCTGGCTCAAAATTATTCCGTCTATCTTTCACCCTATATCAGCAATGGTGAAACAAAGGCGGTTACGGAATTTTACCGTGAAATATATGAGCGCTACTGCCAATGGTTCAAAATCTCTCCCGAACTGGCAGCCTGTGATCTGCAGCCGGATTTTTTTACGACACATTTTGCTGAAAGCCTTTCACTGCCCCTTATGCGCATTCAGCACCACCAGGCACATCTGGCTGCCGTTATCGCAGAACATAATATTTCGGAACCGGTACTCGGGATCGCCTATGACGGAACCGGATATGGTACGGATGCCGCCATCTGGGGTGGCGAGATCATGCTGGCAGATAAAGGTGATTTTCAGAGACTCTTCCATTTGCAGTATCTTCCCCTGCCCGGTGGTGATGCTGCCATTCGCCATCCTGACAGGATAGCTTTTGCCTATCTGAAAACCCTTAACCTCGATACTGACCTGGTCACAACTCTCTCTCCTTATGAAAAACAGATTCTCGAAAAACAAATAGATAGGAAGCTTAATACTTTTCCCACTTCCAGCCTGGGCAGACTTTTTGACTGCATCAGCGCTCTGCTGGGTGTCTGCTATAATGTTACATTTGAAGGACAATCTGCCATGGCACTGGAATATGCCTGCCGTACGGATGATATTACTCATTTTAAACCTTACAGCTTTAGCATCAGTAATGATATCATTGAACTCAAACCGCTGCTGACAGAGATTCTGCAGGATATTTCTTCAGGCAAAGACGTATCCTTCATCGCTTCCCGTTTTCATCGTACAGTTCTGGAATTTACACTGCAAGCGCTCATTTCTGCCCGTCACCGGACCGGCATCTTAAAAGTTGTTCTGGCTGGCGGAGTAATGCAGAATGCTCTGCTGCTTAGCGGCATAAGGCAGCTTCTGCGGAAAAATAACTTTACAGTTTATCTGGCGGAAAAGATTCCTCCCAATGATGGTTCCATTGCGCTGGGACAGCTTATGATAGCTAATTATAGATATAAAGGATAAAATATATGTGTCTTGCCATACCGGGAAAACTGCTGAGCAGAGAAGAAGAAACAGGCATCGTTGATCTGGGCGGAATTTCACAAAGCATTTCGCTCATTTTCACCCCAGAAGTTAAAATCGGTGACTGGGTCATTATTCACACAGGTTTTGCCCTGAATATTATTACCGAGTCTGACGCCCGGAAAACTATCGAACTCCTGCAGGAAGTATATGGCAAAGAGTGATCTTGTACGCATAAAGTATCTTATAGAGGATCTGTGGCAATGGAAAAAACCTGTGCGCATTATGGAAGTCTGCGGTTCTCACACTATGGTGATCGGAAAATATGGCATTCGCAGCCTGCTGCCCCCCTCAATTGAACTGATCTCCGGTCCCGGCTGCCCCGTCTGCGTGACGCCTGCCTCTTTTATTGACGCCCTGCTTACCTTAAAAAATGTCACTATTGCCACTTTCGGCGATCTCATCAGAGTACCGGGAATAAATGGCACTCTGGAACAGGCACGCGCTGCCGGTCTGGACGTCCGCATCGTGTATTCCCCTCTTGAAGCATTAAAAATAGCCTCCACCCGGGAAACGGTCTTTGCAGGTATCGGCTTCGAAACCACGATCCCAGGCATTGCGCACACATTACTGGAAGCCCAAAGGTTAAAGTTACACAATTTTTCGGTGTTGCCCGCCTTTAAAACTATTCCCCCTGCCTTGAAGGCTCTGCTTTCTACGGATAATATCGCCATAGACGGATTTATCCTGCCGGGGCACGTCAGCGTGATCACAGGTTCGGCAGCTTATCAATTTCTGGTTGATGATTTTCATACCGGTGGTGTGATCGCTGGTTTTGAGCCTATAACACTTCTCCAGACAATAAAAGACATCATCTCTCAGTTAAAGAGAGGTATTCCTATGATTGAAAACGCATATAAGGAAGTTGTCTCAATTCAGGGGAATATTCCGGCTCAGAATATTATCCGCAAAGTTTTGCAACCAGAAGATGCTTACTGGCGCGGTTTAGGCAAAATCCCCGCTTCCGGACTTGGAATCAAAGAAGAATTTGCGCAATTCAACGCTATCCGTAAATATGATCTGCAAATTACGGAAACCGAAATGCCTTCCGGCTGCCGCTGCGGCGACGTGCTCAAGGGTTTCATCAAACCCCCGCAATGTCCGCTTTTTGCCACGACCTGCCATCCGGCTCATCCTCTGGGTCCCTGCATGGTCTCTTCCGAAGGAAGTTGCGCCGCTTATTACAAATATGAAAGATGAAATAATTACTCTCGCTCACGGCAGTGGTGCCCGGCTCACGCAGCAGCTTATCGCTGAAATCTTTGCCCCGCATTTTCACCTGCCTGCTCTCACTGATTCCGTCGCCATCGGGCATAACCTGGTCGTTACAACGGATGCCCACGTGGTAAAACCCATCTTTTTCCCCGGTGGTGATATCGGCAAACTTTCCGTAACCGGCACGGTGAATGATATCGCGGTTTCCGGAGCACAGCCGCTCTATCTGCTGGCAACCTTTATCATCGAAGAAGGCTTTCCCATCTCGGATCTGAAAAAGATTGTCGCCTCCATGCAGGAAGCAGCCCTGGAAGCCGGGGTAAAAATTATTGCCGGTGATACCAAGGTTGTGGAAAAACATAATGCCGAAGGTATATATATCACCACCACCGGAATTGGAACCTTACCACTAGACCTGCATCTGGGAACCGATAAAATCAAAAATGGCGACCTCATCATTGTGAATGGCAATATCGGAGATCATACCATTGCTATCATCAATGCCCGCAATGAACTGGATTTACAGCCTCCTCCCCGCAGCGACTGTGCCCCCTTAAACGGACTCATCGCCTGCATGCTCCCAGCTGCTGACCTCCATTTTATGCGCGATGCCACGCGCGGCGGAGTTGCCACGATCTTAAATGAGGTTTTTGAAGATAATGGACTCGGGATCATTATAGACGAAGCCAGTCTGCCCATCAGTGCTGCCACGCTTGCTGTCAGCAATCTGCTGGGACTGGAACCGCTCTATATGGCAAATGAAGGTGTCATCGTCACATTCGCCGCTGCAGATACTACCGGACTTATCCCCGCTATGAAAAAACACCGGTATGGTAAAAATGCTGCCCTTATAGGCAAGGTTACCTCAGACGTAAAAGGCGTATTTCTGCGCACCACCATCGGCAGCCTGCGTCCCCTTCCCATGCTGCATTCCGATCCCTTACCCAGGATCTGTTAAATGCATGAAGGCGCCATTATCCGCTCCCTCCTCGACGTTGCCCATCAGGTGCAGCTTAAGGAAAACCTCACAACAGTAACAAAATTGATCATTGTAGTCGGAAAAATGCACCAGATCATCCCGCAGGTATTAATCACTAATTTTGATTATATGAAAACAGAATATCCGGGAATGGAAAATGCCCTGCTCGAAATGCAGGAAACTGACGTGCAGATCCGCTGCCGGGACTGCCAGAAATTGATCTCTCTTGAAACACCCGATTTTCACTGCCCCGCCTGCGGCTCCACCCAAACAGAAGTAGTCAGCGGCAACGAACTCTACATAGACTCCCTCGAAGGTTCCTGAAAAAACAAAGCATAAACCCAAACAGTAAGCCGGGTCTTTCTTATCGAATCACCAGTCACGTGATCCAGAATCAGGTGCACCGCAAGCGTACTCGCATGTGGGGCGCCGTCCATAACAAGAGCACAACCAGCAAGTGAACGTTCACCAAATCGAAGCGCCCATTCTTCGCATTAAGCTTCGGATAGTCAACGAGGGAAATGAACACGCTGCAAACGAGTCACGAATAACTTTCCGGGGTTTTAGATATTCCTTCTCACATCTCACGTCTCACGTCTCACGCTGACAAAGTCACTATTTACATTAGTGCCAAATGTCCCCATAAGATTGCTAAAATCATCAAGAAAGAAGAGAGAAAGGAAATATTTCCCTCTTCCTTCTTTTTTCTTGTGCATTCTTATTTTCGATTCCACACTTTTTCCTGTCAA
>JAIPGO010000083.1 GCA_021736135.1 Candidatus Cloacimonadota bacterium | reverse complement strand
AGTTGACAGGAAAAAGTGTGGAATCGAAAATAAGAATGCACAAGAAAAAAGAAGGAAGAGGGAAATATTTCCTTTCTCTCTTCTTTCTTGATGATTTTAGCAATCTTATGGGGACATTTGGCACTAATGTAAATGATCTTTGGAGTGCATTAGCTCCTGCTAATGCAAGAAAACGCAGTTTTCTGAAAATATTGTATAAAAGTGAAAGAGTCCTGTCGTCCCGAAAGGGACGGCAGGTCATATAAAGAAGGAATAAAGATTATGAAAGTTCTAACTTTTTTCTTATTCGTTTTTTGCATTCCCATATTGCTGTGTTGTGATATCCTGGAAGTTGATATTGAAGGCAATTACGAGTATCAGGTCATCCAGGAAGCGATTAATGCTTCCACGACTGGGGATACTGTATTAGTCTATCCGGGTAGATACTATGAAAACCTGAATTTTAACGGACATAATATAACCCTGGCAAGCCTTTATATAAATGAACCTTTGCAAACATATATAGATTCCACAATCATTGATGGGAATTACATGGGAAGTTGCATAATAATCGAGAACGGGGAAACAGCAGAAGTGAATGGTTTTACTTTAATCAATAATGAAGAAGGAATTAATATTCCACTTGAAGATTATCCCGATAATGCAGGAGGTGGAATTTATTTAGATTTAGAATGTAATGTGATTCTAAAAAATTGCATAATTCGAAACTGCTTCTCCAAATGGGGAGGAGGACTTGCAATAAACAGAGGTGCATATTGTGAGATAAATAATGTCAATATATATAATAATAGAGCATTGGTAATGGGAGGAGGGCTGTTTCTGGGAGAAGGGATAATAGCTTTTGATCAATCTGACCTTTGCAGTATTTATAATAACACTGCAGCGATGGGAATGGATATGTATTTTCATGAGTATCAAAATCCATCTGTAATTTATCTTGCAATGGGTAGCGTGATATTAACAGAAGCAGATTATTTCTTCATTACTGAATATGATTCACCAAATATATCAATTAATTGTGTTAACAGCTATTTCTCTTTAGAAAATAATGACCTATATGTTTCCCCCTGGGGAGATGATAGCAATTCCGGACTCAATGAAGGTGATCCTTTGCAGACAATAGCTTATGCAATGCAGATCATTGCACCCGATAGCCTTGATCCCAAAACTATTCATCTGGCAGAAGGGACGTATTCATTTTCAGAAAATGGGCAGATATTTCCTTTTGCAGTAAAATCTGATATCAGGTTGCAAGGTGCTGGAATGGAAAATACAATATTAGATAATGAATTTTATAGTAGTATATTGAATGTTTATGGTCAAAGAAATATAGAGATATCTGATTTTCGTATCACGGATTGTCAATCAGTATGGCTCACTGCTACTATAAATTGCAAATACTCTGAATATGTTTCTTATAGAAATCTGATCATTGAAAATTCCTATTGTTCTGGGAAAAGTGGGTTGAGTATTGGATATTCAGATAATAATATCATAGAAAATGTAATAATTAGAGATGCAATATGTGATGATGATACAGCTATTGGAGTAGCCTTTCATTATTCAGAAAACGGAATAATCAATAATCTAATTATCGATAATCTTGGGATGATTGGAGATGTTGGATCGTTTACAGGTTTATTTTTAGGAAGTCCTGATCTAATGATACGAAATACAACAATTTCCAATTGTTCTGCTATAGATGCATATTTAATATGGTACCAGAATACTTCTGAAGGCTCAAGCGATAATACCCTTGATTTGACTAATACTCTGATCATGAATAATAATATAACCTATACAGACTGGGCTTTTGCCGAGGTTTATCTGCAGCACCGTTATCAGCCGATGCATATAGCAAACTGCACGATTGCTAATAACCATGGGTTCGGTAATATGATGAGCGTATTCGGAATGGCGGAATTGAGTAATAATATCATTTATAATCCTGATATGAATCAGCAATTGTTCTTGAATAATAGTATAAATGGCATCGATTACGATGTGGTAATGCGTAATAATTTGATTGATGAAAATGCATTCAATGTCGTTTCGCCTGAACATGTAACATATAGTGGTAATCTCTGGAATGCAGAGCCTCTCTTTGCTGGAGAGTGCTATCCCTATTTACCAGACGATATACCTTTGTATTATCAACTCAGCGTAGATTCTCCCTGTATTGATACCGGAACTCCTGATACATTAGGGCTTTATATTCCACCCATGGATCTGGCTGGAAATGAACGAGTGTGGAATGATATAATCGATATGGGCTGTTATGAATATGGGGCACCGCCACACATCGGAAATACCGAATGTGAAATTGAAAATGTAAAATGTAAAATAAGTAATTACCCAAATCCCGTTTATCTAAAGAATAACCGGGGTAATGTATTTCTGGAGTTTACACTTCCTGAAATTCCAATCACTGATCCTGAAATAAACATTTATAATGCCAAGGGTCAGAAAGTTAAAACCATTGAACTCACCCAAAGCCTCAGCGGTTTAGCACGTATTGCCGGGCTGGCAACCACGGAAACGCAGCGGGGTGAAGCATATTCCACCGTCTGGGATTGCCGGAATGAAAATGGTAAAACGGTTTCTTCGGGAGTTTACTTTTACGTCTTATCCCTGGATGGTCAGGTTTTAGGAGCGAATAAGCTGCTGATATTGAAATGATATGGAGTGCATTAGCTCCTGCTAATGCAAGAAAACGCAGTTTTCTAAATTTTCTTCCCTGCGTGAATCGTAACTCGTGATTAGGGTCTGCAAGACTGCCCAACTTCAGGAAAAGTGGACGTTCACCAGAGTGAACTTCGTGAGTTTGATGAATGAACGCGACCAGTAAGTCAGAAGTCAAACTTGTCCCCAAAGTCCACTGCGTCCGCTATGTCCGCTGGGTTCACTATGTTCACAAAATTCACCAGGTTCACAAAAAAAACACTCTCCTCCCGCTATTTCTCATATTCTTACTTTCTCACTTTTCATTTTCCACGTCTCTCATCACCGATTACCGATCACCGATTACGCTGAACGCAGTGAAGCTCATTTTCTCCCCTTCACCCCCTTGCTCCCTCAAATTAGAACGAACGCCCCACACAATATAAAACATTCCTCGTAAATCTTCCAATAATAACTCACCACCCTCCCTATTTCCCCATTTTTCGCACTTAAAACACTATATTAAAACATCTTAAATCCATTTACTACCCAAAGGGCAGGCAAGGAGAGGCAAAGCTGAGGCTTTTAAATTCATAAAAATAATTTAGTTAATTTACTCGCCCAAAATTGAACAACTGTTATAATAAAATAATCTCAATATTTCCGTTATTACCCTCACATAGTCTCTCACTCAAGCAGTCAGGCAGTCCAGTAGTCAAGTAGTCTAGTTTTCACGCTGTCCATAGTGTCCTTAAAGTCCATTTCGTCTACAGAAAACGCAGTTTTCATATATTTTTCACTGCGTTACAACCGTGATTCGGAACATTTATTACCGAGTTGGAGCTCAGCGTTCCGGGAATCCGTCTCACGACTCACGATTCACGCTGAACGAAGTGAAATCACATTTTCTCAGTTTCACAATTTCTCAGTTTCAAATTCCCAGTCATGAAAAAAAATCGACTCACGACTCACGTGTTTTGTCGCTCATTCGCTCAGTCATTCTGTCGTTTAGTCGCTCAAGCACTCAGCCTTTCTCTGGAATCTTTTTTGAATACGGATTATGTACGGCTTTGGGCGGAAGCTTTTACCAATAATTATATTAATGGTGACGCCACAGGTCATCTGCAATTGCTTTTAAATCTGCTGCAGGAAGAAAATTTCAATTCCCTTGCCAAAGCACTTGATTTCTTTCAGGATATAACCAGGTATTTCAAAGCTCCGGCGGATAATTACCTGAAAGGCGCAATGGCTGACTTAAAAAAATATCATGATGTGAAATTTGTTATTTACGGGCATACACATCAGGCAAAAGAAGTTATTATCGAAAGCGATAAGATCAAGGGCACTTTCCGTTATATCAATACCGGAACTTATCTGCCACAAATCCAGGAAGCAAAGGTCAACGGTTTTGGTTTGTCCAAAAGAATGACGCTTACCTTTATATATAGTCCGGATGAAGATGGTGGAATTGGGGAGCAGGGATCGGTATCGATTGAGCTGCGTTCTGTGAAAGGGTGAAGGGGGGGTGAGGGAGCGACTGAGCGAAGGCGCGAAGGCACGAAGGCATGGCGGAATGATGGATAGACTGAATGAAGGACTTCGGATCTCGGTTTTCGGCACCCGACATCCATTCACTGTTCACTATTCACTGTTCACCGTTGCGAAGCAACAATTTTAAAAAAGTACTTGACTGATAGTTTTTATTATATTTTTTTGGCAACAGATGATGATTGATTGGCTAAATTGAGAAAGTAAAGATTGAGAAAACACTGCCCAGGAGGAATATCTTTAGAGGTAATATTTTTTTGTTTTCTTAATCGTATACTTGTTTTTTCTTTTTTTAATGAAGTGGTGTGACATGATAGCCGGTCATTCTCGCGATTAACAGGAGTTCAATTCCTGCAGCCCATAATCGGAAGCGAAATGACAAACAGCTGATTATATGATTGATAATCAGGAGACAGGAATAAAAATTTAAATCAAAGTGTAATTATAAAAATATTTAATATTACACTTTTAGAGGTAACATAGGAGTAAATTTGAAAAGAGAAGGAGTTGCTATTATTAAACGGGCAGGCAAAGCTGAATTATACTGTCTCATATTGGGGCTTACAATGAAACATTATCATCTTGATATTGTCAATTATACTAATACAGTAAGAGGATACCCACTTAAATATCCCTGAAAAGCTGCTTGTCCAGTATAGCAGTACCGGACAAGCAGCGAAAATCAGATTTCGAAAAATCTTAAAAACAAAATAATTATTGGAGGATTTTATGAAAAGACTTATGTTGATATTCCCTGTTCTATTTGTACTGATATTCTCATCAAATATGTTAATGGCGCAAAATATTACAGGAGAAATTAATCTACCAGAATTTACTGATAACAGTAGTATTACAGTATACTTAAGACAAGTTTCTAATCCGGTGGTTGCAACAACAGAAACTGATGTAAATGGAGTTTACTTATTTACCAATATTCCTCAGGGGCAATATAAACTTAACTTTGTTCCATCTGATATAGAAAAAGCTTATTACCCGGTCACCACGGATCCATTTACTCATAATACAACAACAAATACGATAATACCGCTTATTACAATGACATATATTAATCATAATATGGTCATAGTCAGTCAAAATCTTGAAGTTGATGGCTTTCGACTAATAAGTGATGCTATAGATTACACTTATGGATATATAAATTCTAATATTTATGTTAATCAAGAAGATGTAAATATATATATTGGGGAAGGAGATTATTATTTTTGTGATTACTATTTGGTTAACTTACGTTGTTATATCCCGTGTAGAATTCCAAAAGTAAATCTTATCGGAGTTACCGATAATGTAACAATATCTCCTTTACATGATAATGTTCCAGGTAGTAATGGTGAAATATTGAGATACTACCTATGGCAATTAGATTTGACAGTTAATAACATTACATTTAAGAATTTTACTTCAGCAGCGAATGTGGAGTTTCTTGTTGGAGCTAATATTAGTTTTTATGATTGTAACTTTGAAGATAACGGACTCTACTGGGATATTAGTGAGTATGAAAATTTCACTTCCGGATGTGCTATAAGAATTGTACCTTGTGATCCTTACTGTTTTGTGGGCGGTTTTTTAACTATCAATATCGAGAATTGTACATTCACAAATAATCAAGCATCCAGAGGTTATAATGAAACCGTCACCCTTAGTCAATATCCGGTAGGGAATGGTTTGGGTGGAGCGATTTGTGTTGATATGCGAGAAGAATATATAGATAGTACAATTGAAATTAATATTAAAGATAATGTCTTTACTAATAACGCAGCCAATTATGGTGGTGCTGTTTTCCTTAATGGTGTCGAAAATGTGAATTTGATCAACAATGAATTTACAGAGAATACTTTTTCAGCAGTATCATTTACTAACCCCGAATCTTATCCAAAGAAAGGTGCAGCTATTGTCGCTTTGGGAAGTAAGTTAAATCTCGAAAAGAACTTATTCAATCATCAAGAGCAATATTACGTTAATAATTCAGGATACGGTGAATATGTAAACTGGTTTAACGATTGTGAAGATATAATTTCCAGGAATAATACTTATATTAACAATTATCGTTTTGATCTTCTTTACATAATTGATTCTAACAGCGCAGACCTGACAAATGATCTTTATCGTAAAGGTAATACGGCCGTAGATTTTTCTGTTAAAATAGAAAATACTTCTTATGAAGTAGATTACTGCCTGTCTTACGGGTCTTCTGGAGATGACTTCGTTGATGGAACAGGTGATGACTTAATAACTTCTAACTGTATCTCAACTGATCCACAACTTGATGCTACCACATTTCAACCGATCTGGAATTACGAGATTTTGTCTCCCTGTATTGACACGGGGAATCCGGATACTAATGACAATTTTTTACCATGGTATATTGATATAGACGAATGGGATGAAGATGGATCAAGATTGGATATCGGTGCAATATCAGCAGAAGAACACAAAAATTCATTTTTTATGTTATCCCCTGAGCGTGAATACAACTGGATTTCAATTCCGGCAGTTGACTGCTTTGAAAACTCAACCCGTGACAATGATATTGTCAGCTATGTGTTTGATGAATATATGGATAATGGACTCTTTGAAGATTACCATGATGATTACATTTTAGAGCACTTGGAGTGGATGTATAATGATGAATGGGGACTCATTTCTTGGTATAATGATGACTTTGAACTTTCTCCAGAAAATGTTATGGACTTGGAAGTACGTTCTCAGAAAGGTTACAAGATCAAGATGAATGAAGATTTAGTAACTTCTCATATTTTCAAATATGGGGGATTTCTACCTGGTACAGCAGGTAATCCTGATGATATGCTCCACATTGAAGAACCAGAATCTGGACGAAATTGTTACTATAACGATATCATCAATGGATGGGAAAGAGAGATCTGGTTAGGATATTTCCTCGAAGCAAGTTTAGATCCAATGGAAGCCCTGGAACCAGTTTGGGATGATATTATTAAAGTACAGGCAAGAGACTGGGCTATAGTCCGTCTACCGATTGCAGGACCTGGTAATGGTTATACTGATAACTGGTTAAGCTGTGGTGAACCCGCGATTAACTATGGAGAAATGGTAGAAGTGTATTATATCGGAGATGATGACGTAGATTTCCATTGGGGTGGAGATGACCCCTATCCACCTTATGTTCCTTATTACAGCAGGGAACTTGCTGAATATTTTGAATATGAAGAACAGGAAGATTATATTCCAATATTCGTAGAAATAGACCTGGATTGTTATGAGGAAGGCGAAAAACCAATCGAGATTGCTATCTTTGTTGATGATGAGTGTAAAGGAGCCGCAGTTATTAAAGATGATCAGGTGCAGCTTAATGCTTATATCCTGAATGATCCTACTATAGAATTGAAAGACCTGGAATTCGAACTCTGGTTCCCGCAACGAGGTGGAGTAATTCAGGTAGATAATTATGCTTATCGAAATAATGATACGGGGCATTTTGTTTCACAAAAAGCTGTCGTTGCTGATTGTGGTCATTTCTTACAAGTCTCATTTAGAGATGAAGATTTAGAAAATGGTAGTTTACCAGAAGTTACCAGCTTGAAAGGAAATAGTCCAAATCCCTTTAATCCGGAAACAAAAATAGAATTCGAGCTTGCCAATGATTCATCAGTTAAGTTAGATGTCTATAACATCAAGGGACAGCACGTACGCAGTTTGATCAACGAAAGTCTGCCGGCTGCCAGACATGATGTGATCTGGAATGGTAAAAACAATCTGGGTCAGGAAGTAAGTTCCGGTGTTTATTTCTATGTATTGCAGGCAGATGGTCTGACTTTGTCACATAAAATGCTGTTGTTGAAATGATCTATGGAGTGCATTAGCTTCTGCTAATGCAAGAAAACGCAGTTTTCTGAAGATATTGTATTAAAAGTGAAAGAGTCCTGTCGTCCCGAAAGGGACGGCAGGACTTAAAAAGAAGGAACAAAGATTATGAAGGTTTTGTCTGCTTTTTTATTAGTTTTTTGCATTCCCATAATGCTGCATTGCAATATTCTGGAAGTTGACTTGAATGGCAATTACGAGTACCAGGTCATCCAGGAAGCAATCAATGCCTCTGCAATCGGAGACACTGTATTAGTGCATCCGGGAAGATACTATGAAAACCTGAACCTTAACGGACATAATATCACACTGGCAAGTCTTTTTATACAGGAACCTTTGCAAACATACATTGACTCCACCATCATTGACGGAAATTATATCGGAAGCTGCATTATGATAGAAAATGGCGAAACTGGAGAAGTAAATGGCTTTACTTTGATCAATAATGAAGAGGGCTTAAATCTGTCATTTGAAGATTATCCTCTGAACCCTGGTGGTGGTATTTGTATTGAAGAGTCGTGCAATGTCACTATTTCTAATTGTAAAATAACTAAATGTTTTGCAAGATCAGGAGGTGGACTTGCAATTGATGAAGGTTCGATTTGTCAGATGTCTAATGTTGAAATATTCCATAATCGAGCTATCGTGGCTGCCGGCGGAATGACATTAAATAATTGTAGCTTAATTTTGGATCAAATAAATCTCTGCAGTATTTATGATAACATTGCAACTATGGGAATGGATATATATTTTTTTGAGATTCTGGAACCGTTGGAAATCTATCTGAATATTGGAAGCAAAATATTAACAGAGCCGGATTATTTTTATGTAATTGAAAATGAGTCACCAGAAATTTCAATAATTTGCGAAAACAGTTTTTTTTCATTAATAAATGAAGATTTATACGTTGCCCCCTGGGGAGACGATAGTTTTTCAGGATTAACACCTGATGAACCTTTAAGATCAATAGTTTATGCAATTCAGATCATCGAATCGGACAGTCTTAATCCCAAAACTATTCATCTGTCTGAAGGGGCTTATTCATATTCACAAAATGGACAGATATTTCCTTTCGCCGTGAAATCCGATTTCAGGCTACAAGGTGCAGGAATGGAAAATACTGTTTTGGATAACGAATATTATAGCACTATATTGAGTATTTACGGACAAAAAAATGTTGAAATATCAGATTTAAGAATAATAAACTGCCAGTCAAGATGGCTCACAGCAGCTATTCATTGTAAAAACTCTGACTATGTTTCTTATAGGAATTTAATTATTGAGAATTCCTATTGTTCCGGTAATAGTGGATTAAGTATAGGACATTCAGATAATAATGTAATTGAGAATGTAATAATCAGGGATGCAATATGTGATGATGATACGGCGATAGGAGTTGCAGTTCTTTACTCAGATAATGGAATAATTAATAATCTTATTATCGATAATCTCGGAATGATTGGAGATGTTGGGTCATTTACAGGTTTGTTTTTAGGTAGTCCCGACCTGTCAATACGGAATACAATAATTTCCAATTGCTCTGCACGAGATGCCTGCTTAATATGGTATCAGAACACTACTGAAAGCACCGGAGATAATAAGCTGGATCTGACTAATACTCTTATAATTAATAATAACATAACCTATACAGACTGGGTTTTTGCCGAAATTTATCTGCAGCACCGTTTTCAGCCGATGCATATTGCAAACTGCACTATTGCTAATAACCATGGTTATGGTAATATGATGAGCGTTTTCGGGATGGCGGAATTGAGTAATAATATTATTTATAATCCGACGATGAATCAGCAGTTGTATCTTCATAATAATATTAATGGAGTGCAGTATGATGTGGTTATGCGTAATAATCTCGTAGAGGAGGATGGTTTTTACGTTGATCTTCCCGGAAATGTGACATTGATTGATAATATCTGGAATGAAGACCCTTTCTTTGCTGGAGAGTGCTATCCTTATTTACCAGATAATATCCCTGGGTATTACCAACTCAGTGAAAATTCACCTTGTATAGATGCCGGAACTCCTGATACATTAGGACTCAATATTCCACCCATGGATCTGGCAGGTAATGAACGTGTCTGGAATGATATAATTGATATAGGGTGTTATGAATATGGGGCACCGCCACACATCGGAAATACCGAATGTGAAATTGAAAATGTAAAATGTAAAATAAGTAATTACCCAAATCCCGTTTATCTAAAGAATAACCGGGGGAATGTGTTTCTGGAATTTAGTTTGCCGGAAATACCCATAAATGATCCTGAAATAAACATCTATAATGCCAGAGGTCAGAAAGTTAAAACCATTGAACTCACCCAAAGCCTCAGCGGTTTAGCACGTATTGCCGGGCTGGCAACCACGGAAACGCAGCGGGGTGAAGCATATTCCACCGTCTGGGATTGCCAGAATGAAAATGGTAAAACGGTTTCTTCGGGAGTTTACTTTTACGTCTTATCCCTGGATGGTCAGGTTTTAGGAGCGAATAAGCTGCTGATATTGAAATGACTGGCTTCGTCAGCGTGACTCGGAACTCGAGACTCGGAACTCGAGACTCGGAACTCGGAACTGGGAATAGGCAACATGACTTCTAGACTGCTGGACTGCTTGAAGACTGGACAGATTGCATTCACATGGTTCAAGCAGGTTAGAAGTTAGTAGTTAGTGGTTAGTTTTGATTGGGAACTCGGAAAAGAAGAAAAGAGTATTTAGCCACGGATTACACGGATTTACACGGATAAGAGGGGCTTTTATTTTTACTTTCTTCATAATTTTACATTTTACATTTTCAATTTACTATTACTTGTCGCGGCGTAATGTAATGTCCAGTTTTCCAGCAGTCAGATCGTCCTTCCGTCATTTCGTCATTCAGTCGCCCCTTCTCCCGTCTCCCGTTTCCCGTCTCCCGATTTTCGAATCCCATTTTCGCTCCCTCGCTTCCTCAATCACTCGATTCCCGATTCACGACTCACGACTCACTTAATCAACTTAACCATGCTTCATTATGTCTGGCAAACATAATGTTTGACAAACATAATGTTTTAATTAAATTGACAGTTAGATCAGGCAGGGGAGTTTAAGATGGAATTTTTGAATCGGGAAGCGGAAATGGCTGTTATTACTGCGGAACTGCAGAAAAACAGCAGCAGGTTTTTAGTGCTTTATGGTCGCAGAAGAATAGGCAAAAGCGCTTTATTGCAGCAGGTGCTAAGCGAGAATAGTGTCTATTATCTGGCAGACATCAATGAAGCAGAAGTGCAGCGTGCCTTTTTTGCCAATCAGATGGCAATGCATATTCCCGGTTTCGATCAGGTTCATTATCCGGACTGGAATACATTTTTTAGTCAGGCAAATCAGCAGTTGCAGAGCAGGATCACCATCTGCATTGATGAATTCCCTTATCTGGTGCGCAGTTCACCAGAGTTACCGAGTGTGTTGCAAAAAATCATCGACCTTAAACAAAATTCCAGGTTTCATCTGATATTATGCGGAAGCTCACAACAAATGATGCAGGGACTGGTATTAGATAAAAGTTCACCTTTATTTGGCAGAGCTCATCGCATAATGAAACTGCTGCCCATGGATTGCGGATGGTTGCAGAAAGCGCTGGAAATTTCACCGCAGCAGGCAATTGAAGAATATTCCGTATGGGGCGGCATTCCGCGGAACTGGGAATTGAGGAAAGAATATAATTCCATGCGCACAGCGATCAAAGAGCTGATCCTGAATCCTTATGGAATATTGCATGAAGAACCGTTACGGCTTTTTATGGATGACCTACGGAGTGCAGTTCAGCCGGTTAGTATTGCTTCACTTATCGGACAGGGATGTAATAAACTATCCGAAATTGCCGGCAGATTGAATAAACCGGCTACAAATCTTAACCGGGCAATGCAAAGCCTGATCGAAACCGGATATATTAAGCGCGATGTATCCTGGGGTGAAAGCGAAAGGAACAGTAAAAAGACAATTTACAGACTATTAGATCCATTGACCAGATTCTATTTCACTTTTGTAGTACCTAATCAATCTGAATTGAACAGCAATCGGATCGAACTTGTCCAGCAGACTATCCATAAAAATTGGCAGATATATGTTTCCGAGACCTGGGAGGAATTATGCCGGAACAGTATCGCGCATCTGGTTATTGATGGTAAAAGTTTCCAGCCGGCAAAAAGGTGGTGGAAACAATCAAAAAACACAGGCAGCGCAGAAATAGATATAATTGCTGTTTCTTCCGATGGCAGATCGCTGCTGGTGGGTGAGGTAAAATGGCGGAAAAAGCAAAATCCCAAAACTATACTGAACGAACTGAATCAGAAAATCACTTCCTTGAACCTGAAAGAACCCCCGCAAGAGATTTATCGCCTGATAATGCTGCCGGATCTTGAATTTAGAAGAGAGGGGAATCTTATTTATGCAGGAGCTTTTTCTGTGTGTGGGAAGTTTGGTGATCAGTAACGGGTAATCGGTGAACGGTGAATGCTGAAGGCGTTACTCGTGACTCGTGATTCGTGAGTCGAGGGGGAGGATGTAGATCAAACTTTCCAGTTTGATTTTTACAAGAAATTAATCTGGAAAGATTAATCTACATTGAAATAATTGCGAAGAGGCGAGGGGGTGACTGATTGACTGAGCGAAAACACGAAGGCGTGAAGGCACGAAGACACGAAAACACGAAGGCACGACTCCCGGGTCCCGTCTCCCGGATTTCGATTCACGACTCACGACTCACGTCTTACTTTTTCTTTTGACACTATTACCATTGCTGGAAAACCTGAAATATCTTATAGGAGTTAATATGGATAATTTTTCTCAGGAATGGTTGAAACTTGATAATGCTGCCAAGCTCTATCCTGCCAGTTCCAGCAGGAAATCTCCGGCACAATTCAGGTTAAGCGTGCGGATGAAAGAGCGCATTAATTATAATGCCGTGTCTGCCGCCTGGGAATCTATGCTCAATCGCTGTCCCTATTTTCAGGTACATCTGAAGCGCGGGTTTTTCTGGTATTATCTGCAGAATTTTTCTCAGATACCGGCGATCCGGTTATATCACCGAATTCCGGAAATAATTGATCCCCGCGATAATGATACTGACCTCATCCGGCTCAGCATCAGAGATAATATAATAAGTCTGGATTTTTCGCATATATTAACTGATGGCAATGGCGGTCTCAGGTTTTTTATGGGATTGATATACGAGTATCTGCGTCAATCCGGTCATCAGATAAATAATCCGGAAAATGTTCCTCATCCGAGTGAAAAATTCCTGCCCTCTGAAATAGAAGATGCCCATCGTAAATACTTCCCTGGTAATCTTCCACATCCGGAGAATTTATCCGCTGCTTTCCATATACCAGGCAGATCTTCTGAAGAATATCATTTCATAGAAGGCGGGATGCCGCTTTCAGATATTCTGCAAATTGCCCGTAACAATAACGTGTCGCTGACGGCATATCTGGCAGCAGTATATTTAGAAAGTTTAAGGATCATGGCCGCGAAATATCAGTCGGGTAAAAAGCCTTTGCCAATCCGGCTGCAGGTTCCGGTTGATATGCGCAGAATTTATCCTTCCAATACCATGCGGAATTTTTCACTTTATGTGTCTCCGGAAATCGATTTGAAGCTGGGAGACTATGATTTTAAAGAAATTCTGGAAAAAGTAAGTTTGAGTGTGAAACTTCAGATCGACCGCAAAGAATTAGCACGGCAGATTTCCAGGAACGTGGGAGGCGAATTGAATCTCTTCGTGCGTCTGGTGCCGCGGCTTTTGAAGGATCTTTATCTGGCGGGACTGAGCAGCCGGCTGGGCGAACGCTGCTATTCGGGAGTTTTGTCCAATCTGGGGACAATACAGGTAACAGCGGCAGCTCAACCTTATATCGAGTCATTTGAAATACTGGTAATGCCCAATTATAAGCTGAAAAAAGTCTGTGCAGTTTATTCTTATGATAACAGGCTTATGGTGAGTTTCTGCAGCGTGGCGCCAGGCCGGGAACTGGAACGTCTTTTCTTCGGGCATTTTAAAGCCGCAGGAATTGAGATAACGGTAAGGGAGTGAGAACTATGAAAACTTGTCCGCTTTGCGGTATCAGGTTTGAGAATCAAGAGGGGAAATGCCCTCTTTGTGAGCAGGAAACGGCTGAAACCGAAATTCGTAATAAAGCAGCTTTTACCAGAGAATTTTACTGGCGACTTTACTCGATTTTTTCTCTGGCAGCTTTTCTGATCATTCTGGTGATAGATTTTGTCTATACTCCCGGTTTAAGCTGGTCAAAAATCCCTCTGCTCGCAATTTCATATCTCTGGATAACCTTGTTTCTGCTCATGAAAATCGGTTTGAAGTCATTTACGCCACAATTGCTGGAAGGCGTGGTAACCGTTATTATGATGGCATTACTGGACGGCTTCACTGCCGGCAAACCGTGGTTTATTGATCTGGCGCTGCCGGTCATGATAGCTGCGGGAGCACTTTTTAGTCTCACGCTGCTGGTCTGCAGGATGGCGCACCTCAGATTATTACAAACAACCGCACTTAACGTATTTATGGCGGGAATATTTCTTATCCTGCTGGAACTGCTGCTGAAACATCATCAGCAGGGAACTTTCAGCTTAAGCTGGTCATTAATAGCCTTCGTCTGCCTGCTGCCCCTCAGCATATTTTTTATTTATTTTGATAATAAAATCAAAAAAAGCGGGAAAGAGTTGAAGAAATATTTTCATCTGTAGCTGGCTGCGCTGCGCTCAGCGTGACTCGAGACTCGAAATCCGAAACCCGGAACTCGGAACTCGGAATTCGGAATTGGTCAACATGACTAAGCGACTAAGCGACTTAGCGACTCACAGTTACAAAGTAACATTCATTTTACATTTTACTTTTTACATTTTACATTTCAAAGTCGCTAGACTTAACCTCTCACGCCTGAACGCAGTGAAGCCTCATTCATTTTACTTTTTTACTTTTTACATTTTACATTACTCTTTCATCTCAATTCTCAATTCTCAATTATCAATTTTTATAGCTTCTCTTCGCCCCTTCGCCCTTTCTCCTCTTCTCAAGTATTTCCATTCAAAATTCATAATTCAAAAATATAAAATTATTAAACAATCGTTCCCCCTAAATTAAAACTTTCCCCGTAAATCTTCGCGTATTAACTTTCCACCATCCTTATTTCCCCTCTTTTTCTCACTTAACACATTTTATTTAAGCATTTTAAATACATTTTACGCCCAAAGGGCAGGCAAGGAGAGACATAGCTGAGGCTTTTAATATCTTAAAATCTAATTTAGTTAAGTTACCTTCCTGAATTAGAACTATTGTTATAGTAAAATAAAACTCATTTTACGTAGTGGCGAATCATCATTCGCCCATATCATCCATTCAAATCCTGGGTCACAGAGGGCACAGAACAAAAGGGTCATTTTTGATGAAAACTGGACTAGCTTCGCTGGGTTCAGCGTGACCCGTTATTCGTAACTCGTGACTCGAAACTCGAGAATGGTTGCTCTGCAACAGTGAGAAGTGAGTAGTGAATGGACTTGAAGAGGGACTTCTTCAATGGATAATTGATGATGGATAATGGACGATGGAGGATGGAATTTCGAAAATGAGGCTTCACTTCGTTCAGCAGTAATCGGTGATCGGTGATCGGTGACGGGGAAATGCTAGGGAGTGAGAACACGAAGGTGAGAAGGTGCGAAGAGTCTAATCCAGAAAATAGAAGATAATATTGGATTATAATCCAGAATAGTCTTGACAATTATGGAATAGAGGATTTTTGTTCTTTCAATTAATCAGGGAGGCACGATGATTGAACGAAAATTGAAAGAGCGGATTTTATCACACTTCTATAAAGGGAAAGCTTTGATCATTTATGGTCCCAGGCAGACTGGAAAGACTACAGTATTAAGAATGCTGGAATCAGAAATCCGGGGCAGAGTGCTTTATTTGAATTGTGATGAACCGGATGTGCGTAATCTTCTGGAAGGTGCGAATTCATCTTCATTAAAGAAGCTTATTGGCAGGCATGAGATCGTTCTAATTGATGAAGGGCAGCGGGTAAAGGATATTGGGCTGACTTTGAAATTGATCATCGACCAGATCAGTGAAGTTCAGCTTGTGGTAACCGGTTCTTCGTCACTTGAGCTTTCCGGCACTGTTAATGAGCCATTAACAGGCAGAAAGTTTGAATATTTGTTGCTGCCATTTTCAACTCAGGAACTGGTTGATGCACATGGAATATTAATAGAGCAAAGGCTTCTGGAAGAGCGGATGATCTATGGGATGTATCCCGACATCGCCAACGGTGAGGAATTAAGAACAGAAAAGCTGCTGAATTTAGCTGGGAGTTATTTATATAAGGACATCTTCAATTTCAGGGATGTGAGGAAGCCGGAAGTAATTGAGAAATTGTTACAGGCATTGGCGCTGCAGATGGGTTCAGAAGTTTCCTACAGCGAATTATCAAATTTGTTGGGTATTGATTATCACACGGTGACCAGCTATATTGATCTGCTGGAAAAAAGTTTTGTTGTATTCAGGTTGCCGTCCTTCAGTCGCAATATGAGGAATGAATTGAGAAAGAGCCGTAAAATATATTTTTATGATAATGGTATTCGTAATGCGATCATCAAAAATTTTAATCCTCTGGATTTAAGGCAGGACCGCGGAGCCTTGTGGGAAAATTTCCTGGTTGCAGAACGCAAAAAATATTTTGCTTATAATGGCATATTTGGTGATCTATATTTCTGGCGGACAAAAAATAAACAGGAAATTGACCTGATTGAAATTATTAATGGCAAAATGAATGCTTATGAATTCAAGTGGAAAGATGGCAAAAAATATTCTTTACCGAAAAGTTTCCAGGAAGCGTATCCTGATTGTGGATTTAAATTGATCAATCGAGATAATTACCTGGAGTTTTTGAGCGAATGAGGGGGTGAAGGAGCGAGGGAGCGAGAGAGCGAGGGAGCGAGGGGACGAAAACACGAAGGGGCGAAGGCGTGAAGGCGTGAAGGGGCGCGGGGGGGGGGGTAAAAACAGCGGGTTAGAAGGTTAGAGGGTTTGAAGGTTGGATCAGGCTTTGCCTAAATGTAAAATTGAAAATGAGGCTTCGCTGGCGCTCAGCAGTGAACGGTGATCAGTGATCGGTGAACGGGATTTCACTTCGTTCAACGAGGGAAAGACTGATTGAGGAAGGACTGGCTTCGCTGACTTCTTGAAAACTCGACTACTCGAAAACTAGATTTCTTAAAGGTGAAGAAATTTAAAAAAGTAAATATTGGCATATATTTACGGAAATACCGAATGGAAAATTGAAAATGGGGCTTCACTGCGTTTAGCAGTGAACGGTGATCAGTGATCGGTGAACGGACAAAGAAATAAAAAGACGTGAAACGAGAACCGGGAGACGGGTAAAGCACTATAAAAACGAAAACAGTGAATGGTGATTTTTAAAAAAAAAGTAAAATATTGGCATATATTTTTTTAAAAATGGGCAAAAATGTTACTTTTTGCTATAAGCTATTTAAATGATTATAGTTACGAGGTAACATTTTGGTAACATTTGGTAACATTTTTAATAATAATTCTATTTATAATAATGGGAATTGGTGATTGGTGATTGGTGATTGGAAGACTTATGGCTGTTAGACTATTTGACTGTTGGACTATATGACGGGGAGAAGGGACTTAACGAAAGCACGAAGGTACGAAAGCGTGAAGGGGAGGAAATTGCGAAATTGGGAAATTGTGAAAATGCGAAAATGGGAGGGGGAGAAAAACAGAGGGTTAGAAGGTTGGAAGGTTGGAAGGTTAGAGGAGGTGAAGGGGAGAAGGGGGCAAAATTGCGAAAGTGAGAAAATGTGAAAATGGGAGGGGGAGGAAAACAGAGGGTTAGAGGGTTAGAGGGTTAGAGGATTAGAGGGTTAGAAGGTTGGAAGGTTAGAGGAGGTGAAGGGGAGAAGGGGGCGAAATTGCGAAAATGAGGCTTCACTTCGTTCAGCAGTAATCGGTGATCGGTGACGGGGTAATGCGAGGGAATGACTTCATGAAAACAGGACTGCTGGACTTCTTGAAAACTGGACTGGCTTCGCTGAGCTCAGCGTGACTCGTTATTCGTTATTCGTTAATCGTGGAATTCATTCAGAGTGACTGAGCGACTGCAGGACTGCTGGACTTCTGGAAAACTGGACTTCTTGAAGACGAGTTCCGAGTTCCGAGTTCCGAGTCTCGAGTTCCGAGTTCAGAGTTCCGAGTCTCGAGTCTCAAAAAAATATTCCCCAAAATGAAAGAGTATTGACAAATCTGGAAATCAATCTAAAGTTTCCTTGATAGATTGATATAATATTATTGAGGAAGAAATGTATCTTTTAAAAGAGGACTATGAACAGATTGATATTTACTGTGATGAAAGTAATCCTGATCTATTTACAGCAGAAAAGAAAACGGAAAACAGATATTTGCTCATTGGTGGTATAAAATTACGCAAAAGAGATAGGGAGAGTGCAAAATCTAAAATCAATGAACTGAGAAAAAAGTATGATGTATCAGGTGAATTCAAGTGGAATAAGGTTTCAAAGAATAAGTTAGAATTTTATAAAGAGATAGTATCATTATTTTTTTCTTATGGGAATGAATTAATTTTCAGGTGCATTGTTATTAATACTGATAAAATAAACCTGGATATCTATCATGAAGGAGATGCTGAATTAGGATTTTACAAGTTTTATTATCAATTGCTGAATAAATGGATTTGTGATTTCAAAGCCTATAGCATTTTTACTGATATTAAAACTAATCGCAGAAAAAATCGGATTAATGAATTAGAACAAGTATTAAAGAACTCACATATCTTGTCTTCTATTGAGTCTGTTCAGGCAATAAATTCCAAGGAATCATCATTATTGCAAATGGCTGATGTTTTACTGGGAGCAGTATCAGCAAACTTTAATCAAACATTGACCCCAAACTCAGCTAAAAGAGAATTAATTGCATACATTGAAGAATTATTACAGCATGATATATGTGCTACAAACTTGAGGGAGAGAAAATTCAATGTGTTTAAGATAAACCTGAAGAACTGGTAAAATGAGCTTTCCTCAATTAAAATATCTGGCAAATGAGCTTGAATATGAAAAATATTATATGAAGAAATATTGCCGCAAACCAATTATCACTTTTGATAATATCCCTGTACATTTTCATCAGAGAGATTTTAAGCATATTTTTTTTGAAAGTATTAATTCCAGGGATGATACTTTCAGTTTTGTAAGAGCAGAACGAATAGATTGGATAGAGTATGCTTTGCGGGATAAGAATGCTGATCTTAGAGCAGGCTGGTTAAGGAAAAAGAAAGCCTATAGTTTGAGAAGAAGAGTTGCCATAATTTCGGGTGATTACGTTGTAGTGATTCAATTAAATAATAAATTAACGAGTGCCAATATTGTTACAGCTTATGTGGCAGACAAGAGTATAGGTAAAATTCTAAGCGCTCCCAAGTGGCAAAAAAAATAACCGCTGATTAGCAATGCTGGCTCAGCGGTTGAGGCCTCTGTAAGTTCCTTACCTTAGGTAAAGAATCATGCTAAAAGATAAACACAATCAAATTGCTGTCAAGTGAATAATTGATTTAGTTAAATTTTTGCTGCGGTGATTAGTGGATGGTTGCTTAGCAGCCGTGAATCGTTATTCGTGAGTCGTGAGTCGAATGATGAATATTCCTTCACTGCGTTCAGCTTAAATCGTTAGTCGTTAGTCGATATTCGAGACTTGAGACTCGAGACTCGGAACTCGTTGGGAGGGATTGAGGGATGGAACGAAGGCACGAAAGCACGAAAGTCAGAAAGTATGGCTGGGAGAGGTTGACATTTTTTTAAAATCCAAAATAGGGGCAAATATTTACGGAAATACCGAATGGAAAATTGTGCAACCTGCGGTTGCCGTGAGTCGTGAGTCGTGAGTCGTGAATCGAACATCGAATGGTGAAAATGAGTGCTGCTTCGCAGCCGTGATTCGTGATTTGTGATTGGTGATTGGGGCAGCTTCGCTGCAGTGATCAGTGATCGGTGAACGGGAATTCACTTCGTTCAAGATACGAGATTCGAAATCCGAGAACCGAGATCCGAGGGTGAGATGGCAAATCAATTTAAAAAGTTAAAAATAGGGGTATATATATTCAAAAAACGCGAAAAAGGTAATATTTTGTTGTAATTATTATTAATGTATGAAGTTATGACATTACCTTTTCCTTACCTTTCATTACTTTTTTATTTATAATAGCCAG